>JBJTBB010000208.1:0-3388 GCA_046091125.1 Planctomycetaceae bacterium | reverse complement strand
CGTCGCCCCCTCGACGCCTGCGGACTATGTGGGTCTGTTCAACTCGGCGATCACCGGGACAGACCCGGTCCTCATCATCGAGCACTATCGCCTGTGGACCATGGAGGGAGCGATTCCCGACCTGGACGCGCGCATACCCCTCGGCTCGGCGCGCATGGTGCGTCCCGGTCGCGACCTGACCGTGGTGACGTGGTCCCACCCTGTTTACCGCGTCGATGCGATCGCCAACGAACTGGCGGCCGTGGGAATCGAGGCCGAAGTGATCGATCTGCGCACCATCGACCCGCACGGGATCGACTGGGAAGTGGTCAGCGACTCCGTGCGCCGCACCGGTGCGGTGATGATCGTGGAGGACGCCACCGCCTCCCATGCGCTGGGGCCCAGGATCGCCCAGGTCCTGCACGAGCGGCATTTCGGCGCTCTGCGGGCCCCTGTGCAGGTGGTCACCGGCATGGATGTCCCCACCCCTGTTTCGCGGGTCCTCGAGGAATACGTCCTGCTCTCCGATGAATCAATATTGGAGACCATGAGGACCCTGGGGGGTGCTCGATGACAGACGCCCTTCTGGAGCACCGGTCCCTGCGGGAACTCATCGCACGTGATCTGCGCGGCCGGATCCTGAGCAGGGATATCGGTCCGGGCGAGACGTTGGATGTCGCGGGCATCGCGAACCAGTACGGCGTGAGCTCGGGTTCTGTGCGGGAGGCGGCTTTTCTCCTCGAGGCCGAGGGCCTTGTCGTGGTCAATCCTCGCCGGGGGATCACCGTGCGCGTGGTGACGGCTACCGAGTTACTGGAGATCTACGCGGTGCGGGAAGTCATCGACGTCGCTGCTGCAGGACTTGTTGCGGGTCACGGAGACTCCGAGGCGCTTGAGGTGCTGCGCGCCGGCCAAGAGCGCATCGAGCAGGCCTGGGATGCGGGCGGTTTCTCCACCGGTCTCGCCGCCGATCTCGAGTTCCACGTCCTACTCGCGCAGGTGAGTGGGAATTCACGGTTGCATGCGATCTCGGTAAACCTGATCGACCAGACTCGGCTGCACCTGCAACCGGTCGAGGCGGCAGATGCGTCGATTCGCGCGCGGCCCCCGGCCCACCTGCACACGGCGATCATCGATGCGATTGTCAGTGGCGACGAGTCGGTCATCCGGACAGCCTTCGCGGACCACTATGCGTTTTCGCGTACCCGCGTGACCCATGAATAATCACGCCCATGGGTGAGGAAGTACCGAGTGAATCGACGATCCTTCGCGATCTCCAGGATGCCGGAGTGCTCACCGTCGATGCGGTGCTCACACCCCTCACGGGGGGAGTGTCCTGCGAGGTCTGGAGGGTGCGCCCGGATCATGTGACACCGAATGTGCGGCAAGCGAATCCGCATGGGCTCGTCGTGAAGGCGCCCCTGGCCACCCTGCGAACACCCGCACTGTGGCAGGCGGATGTCTCGCGTGGGTTCGCGGAATCGGCTGCGCTCGCCTGGTATGGGACGCGCACACCCGATGCCGTCCCGCAGGTGGTGTGGCGACATCCGACCGCCCCCGTCCTGGTGGTCGAGGCAGCACCCAAAGGGTGGGACGAGTGGCGGCATCAGATGCTCAATTCCGGAGCCGAGTCCGCGGATGTCGCTGGCGAACGGTTGGCGCGCATCGGTTCCCATCTCGGATCCACACTCGCCACGTGGCATACCGAGAGTCAGGACACCAGTGTTCTGCCCGAGGTCCTGCGCACGGGAGAGCGGCTCCGCACGCTGCGCACCGATCCCTTCCATCGCGCCACCGCGAACGAGGTTCCCGAGATGGGGACCGAGTTGCGCGCCTTGGCTGACGAACTCGAATCAGGCCGCACGTGTCTCGTGCACGGCGACTTCTCACCCAAGAACGTCCTGGTCAGTCCATCCGATGCTCCCTTCGGAGCGTGGATGCTCGACGCCGAAGTTGCGCACGTGGGCGATCCGGCCCTCGATGTCGCCTATCTCTCCACCCACCTTGCCTGCAAGGGCGTGGCGCGTCCTGAGTTCGCGGGGTCGCTCGACGGAGCCCGTCGCGCATTCGAGGATGCCTACCGCTCTCGCAGTGACCTCGTGTCCATCGATCGATGGGGTCGGCACACGGGTGCCATCCTGGCCGCGCGCGTTCGCGGGGTATCCCGGGTCACGTACCTGTCCCCGGAGCAGGAGTTGTTCGTCCTCGGACTGGCGACCGGCTTGGTGCGGGGAGACATCGGCCTGGATCAGGCCTGGGAGCAAATACTCGCCGCGTGACGTCAGTCCGCCGGGCGAAACACGTTCTCGGGGACACCCTGTCGATCCACATCGAGGACCAGGACCCGGCCGGCGTCGGGTTCATCGTCGAACATCGGGTAGTTGCCACCCCCACCGATCGTGGTCAGGAACAGGGTCCGCAGGTCCGGGCCCCCGAAGACGGGGCAGGTGGGGCGCCGCACCGGTAGCTCGATCCGTTCGATCAACCGCCCCGCGGGATCGAAGCAGGCGAGTGCGCCGCCGTGCACGCACGCGACCCAGACGTTGTGCCGTGCATCGATGCAGGCCCCGTCGGGGCCGCCCTCCAGGCCGGCGGCGGCGAACGTGACATGCGGATCACCCGTGCCACTTGCCACCGGGATGGAGGTTGCGTCGTCGAAAATCCAGCACGCGCCGTGCAGGGTGTCGGCCCAATGCATGCCGGCGGGGGTGGAGACGAGTGCGTTGGCCACGCCGACCTCGGTGACGACCGGCTCCCATGTCCAATCGGGGTGGATGCGGTAGATGGCGCTGATGAAGCGCCGGTCCTTCGAGGGCACGTGCATCGACCCGACCCAGAAGTCACCGGTGGCACTGACTCGTCCGTCATTGAGCCGCACGGTGTCGTGGGGGATCGGCAGCGTGATCTTCCACTCGATGCGGCCGTCGGGCAGGTGCAGGAGTCCGATGCGATGCTCGCTGGCCAGCAGCACCGTCTCCGGATCCGCAGTGAGGGCGATACTGCCCGGTCGATCCGCGAGGGTCAGGGAACTGATCTCCTCGGTGTCCCAGCTCCAGCGGTGCACCTGTCGGCCATCGATGTCGACCCAGAGCAGGTGTCCGGTGCGGCCATCCCACAGGGGTGATTCGCCGAGGACGCAGCGGGGTCCGATCGCGCGCACCACTGGGCTCATCGGCTGTCCGCTGTGAAGCGTCGCAGGACGTTGCGGGTGATGATCGCGCACTCCCGGTCGCCCCGGTGCAGGCTGGAGGGCCACTCGGTGCTCCCAGCGCAGAAGACTTCGCCCGCGCCCACGGGCATCGATGTGATCATGGCTGCACCGTAGCGACACAGGTCGCGGTGCTCCGGGGTATCCGATCCGTAGCGCAGGATCGCGATTCCGGCGAGATCGTTATCCATCGGGTCGAAG
>JBJTBB010000207.1:0-6580 GCA_046091125.1 Planctomycetaceae bacterium | reverse complement strand
TGCCGGAGGGAGCCTCGATCGTCCGATACGAAACGCCGGACGTATTCGAGGAACTGACGAAGGAGTGGGCCACTCCCAGGCCACCCCGGCGACGAAGTCGTCGATCTGCCGAATCGACCTGATTCCAGACTTTTTTCGAGGCGAAAAAGCCCTTTCGCGGCCGGAAGGACGTCGATACCATCCCTGCCCCGCTCATTCCCCGAACCGGCCTTCTCCGGTAGAGGGGGCCGCGGGTGACACGAGGCGGCGATGGGCTGCACACGACTCCCGCATCGTTCCACAGAGCCCTTCCCGCCGAAGGCGGCCGACCAGATTGATCCGCGACGCAGCATCACGGCCGCGTTGTTCAATTGCCGGCCAAACCCTCAGGTCCCTCATCGCTCGAGTCGGGCCATGAGGATCCCGGCGGCATGCCTGTTGGTCATATTCCAAAGCCAGTTGTGCGCGACTCGGGCCGACGAGCACGGCGAGCAGCCTCCGATCGATGTGCGACTCACGTGGGGCGGCGGCCGACCAAAGCAGTGGAGCGGCTCGATCGCCGTGGACGTGCTCGAGGACGAGACTCCCGATCAGGCTCCCCTGCCCCCGCGCGGTCGGTTCGAGGTGGTGCGAACGCTCGCCGCTGACGAGGCTGCCAACGCCTCCTTCCATGTCGATCAGGGGCGGATCCTTCTGCATGCTGCCCGGCCGATGGCATCCGACGGCGTGGACCTGCGACTCTACGAGTGGTCGAACGCATCGCTATCGATCGCACTCCAAGCCACCGGCGACGACGATGCGGACATCGAGCGGTTCTCAATCCCGATCGACGACGTCCTGGCCAACAGATATGAACGGCCGCTCGACGAAGAAGGCAATGGGTTCGTCGCCCTGCGAACGCCCGGCGACGATCTTCGGGTCCGTTTTCCCTCGCACGCGGAAGAGAGATGCCCGACGCTGAGGGGACCGGGGGATCATCTGGAAATACACGTTCAACCGGTCCTTCTTGCGACCGGCGCCCGGGGGGAGCATCTGCTTCGAGCACGGCTCGTCGACGAGTCCGGATCGAAGAGCCTGTTCGATGCCGAGATCCCCATCGGTCGGCTGGATGGCGCCGCCGGCAGCCTCGTCGCGATGCGGGAGGTTCCACTGGTGGTTCCGATGCCGAACATGGTCGGCGGATACGAAGTCCAGTTCTCAGTCGCCGAGGCTGGCGGCCTGAGGTGGTCACGACCGATCGCCTCCCGCGGCGTCGCCGTGGCGGTGATGGACCGGAAGCCCTTGCAGTCCGCTGACTCCGACAGTGTGGGAGACAAGGTCGTCTATGAACTCGACCCTGGCAGCCCCCGCCTGATCGAGCGGCTCCGACGGCTTCCCGGCATGTCGGCTGTGCCATCGGTCGCCATGCCGCAGGTCCCCTCAATCCAGAGCCTTCCGAAACTTCCATCGACCGGTTTTGGGCTTTCGCAGAGAACTGCCCCCGATGGCTTCCGTCTGCCTGGGGCATTTGGAAATGCCGACGGCGGCCTGCGCTCGGCGGTTCGGGGACTCGAGTCCCTCGTGCCCCGCGGGGGCGGTCTGCTCGCGCATGGCTACTCATCGCTCGAGACCCATCCGCTCGGCCCCGTGCTGCGCCTTCCACCTGCGACGAGTTCCACTGAACCGACTTGGGAGGCCGTCGCGATCCCTTCGGTCGAACCGGGAAGACCGCACCTGATCGAAATCGACTATCCGACCGATCAGCGGGCGACGATCGCCGTCGCGGTGCTCGAATCCGATCCCTCGGGAAAACTCGGCCCTGTTTCCAACGCGACCAGTTTCCACGTCGAACCGCTGTCGCTCTCGCCGCAACCGCCGAGCCTCGGCACCCTGCTCCTCCCCTTCTGGCCCGCGACCCGTTCGCCGGTGGTATTGGTCGCCAATCCGTCGACCACTTCCGCCGCGGTGATCGGAAAACTTCGGGTTCGGGCCGGGCAGACCACAATCCCGTTCGAAAGCCGCCGCACCTCGATTGGCCAACGAGCCGTACGAGGTGTCCTGCTCGAACCATCATTCCGCGGCCTCGGGGTCCCTGAGGTGCTCGACGCCCGTAGCGGCCATGCCGTCCAGACATGGTCCGGGCTCATCACGGGGGTCGAGCGATTCGCAGACCTCCTCATCTCGCGACGTGCCGGTGGAGCCCTGGTCGCCGTCTACTCGAAGGGCTCCGCGTGCTGGCCGACGGCCGCGATTGGCTCTCCGCTGTGGGACGGAGGCGCCTTCGCTGCCGGGGGGCCGGACCCGGTCCGCAAGGACCTGGTCACCGTTCTGAGCAAGGCATTCGACCAGCGGAGTCTCGAACTCGTCCCTGCCATCGACTGCACCGGTCCGATCGCCGAACTGGAGGAGATCGTTGCCCGCGGCGGCCCACTCTCCATGGGCATCGAGTGCATCGGGCCGGATGGCGCACCTGTCGTGCCATCGGACGGGGTACGGCGCTATAATCCCCTCGACCCGCGAGTTCAGGATGCCGTATCGCGACTCGCCGACGACCTCGCCAGCCACGTGGCGGGGCGGGCTGCGATCCGTTCGATCGCGATCATCGCCTCGCCTCAGGGTTGGCTCCATCTGCACGGCACGGCTAGTTGCCTCGACGATGCGACGATCGCACGATTCGCTCGCGAAACGGCGATCGACATGCCGGCGGTCGGTGCGGAGCGATTTGCGGAACGGGCGATGCTGGTCGAGGGGCCCGTCCGGAGCGCGTGGCTGGCATGGCGGGCCCGGCGCCTTGCATCGTTCTATCGTCGCCTCGCGGAGGTGATCGCGGCACGAGACGGCACGCTCGATCTGCATGTCGTCGTCACCGATCTTCCCGCCGCGAACTCCGGTGAATCGGGAACGGACGGCGACGCTGGTCACGGGGAATTGGCAATCGCACGTGTGCCCGGACTGTCGGCTGAGCGCGCTCACGGAGATTCATCGGGATGGCAACGCCTGCTCGAAGCCGGGATCGCGCCAGGGCTCATCGCGTCGCACCCGCGAGTCGTCTTCATTTCTCCGCACGTATCGATCGATCCGCTCGACCTCGGAGGAATGGCCGAAGCCGAGCACATCAATGTAGACTTTGCATCGGCCATTCGAGAAGAACGCGGCGCGAGACTCGGCTGCATAACGACCGCTCGGCCGGTCTTGGTCGAACTCGAGAGCGTCGTGCGTCACCTCGGAGGAAACGCGAGGGCCTCCGGCTCGACACGAACGCCGTTCGAGTCCGTCGCGACCAATGGCCAGGCGGGCCGGACACTCGCAGAAGCACTCGCCAATGGGGATCTCGAATGCTTCTACGACGGCACGTTGCTCGAGGGCCTCGACACCGAGTCGCTCGACCTGACCTCTGATTTCGCCGCCATGCCGCCCGGCAGGATGCAACGGGTGCCCGGCGTGCCGGAGCCACTGGTCGTCCGCACGGTGAACGACGGCCGCTCGACCTGGGTCTCGCTTGTGAATCCAACACCCGTCGGTTGCACGGTCCGTGTCGCCGCAACAGGCTGCTCCCCTCCTCGCGACGACTCCCCGATCGTCGCCACGATGGCACAGCGACGAGACACCGCCTCGGACGCATGGGTGGTGAGCCTTCGTCCGTGGGAAACACGCTTGCTGCAAAGCGACGGCGTCGGCGTGGTGCGGGCGTGCAGCGTCGACTTTGACGCGGTCATCAGCGATCGAATGGGGCTTCGGCTCGAGACACTCAGCCGTCGCCGTGCCGTCCTGGAAAACCCGACGGCTCTCCCCGGCCTCGACAACCCGTCATTCGAACTCCCCTGGGCCGGACAGACACTTCCCGGCTGGGAACTCGTCGACACCTCATCGGGGGCGCTCTCCGAGACCCCGGGAGCCAACGGCGGCAAGGCGCTCATGTTCTCCAGCGACGCCGAAGTCTCGAGCCTTCGCAGCAATCCCTTCCCGACGCCCGCGAGCCGACGAGTGAGTGTCGCGGCGAAAATCAGGCTCATCGAGCCGGGAATCTCCCCACCGGTCCGAATCGCCATCGAGGGCACCACCGACGGGAAGACCTTCTATCGAGTCGCGGACGTGCGGGCGAGCGAAACCGGGGTCGGCGCCGACGGTCAGTGGCGACCGGTCGTTTTGCAGATCGAAAGCCTGCCAATCCATGGACTCGACACGCTCCGGGTCCGATTCGACATCCTGGGTGTCGGCGCTGTCGCGATCGACGACGTCCGCATTTACGGACTCGCCTTCGAGGAATCGCAGAGGGTGCAGCTCGCCAAGACCCTGGCCGCCATCGATCAGCACATGCGGGATGGCAACATCGGCACGGCCGCCCGAGAACTCGATGGGTATTGGCCAAGGTTTCTCGATGCCTTCGTGCCCGATCCGACTGCGACCGAGACGGCCGCGACCGACATCGAACAACCGGTCGAGGCCGGAAGGCGGGCCAACGTCATGGATCGGCTCCGGCGATGGTGGCGATGACGGCCCGAATGGCTGGTGAGGCAACCGTCTCATGTCACAAAACCGCCTGCAGTGGCCAATGCGGTGAGCTCATCGACGACCTCCGGACAACGGTCAGCCACGTTGCAGACTTCGAAGGAGTCATCGGGTTTGCTGTAGAGCTCGACGCCGCCGGATCTCTCGAGGCTTCTGCCCGCCCCGTCGGGCCGCAGAAGCAATCGCCACTCGATGGTCGTCACGCTCGTGGTATCGGCGAAGCGTCCGATCACCGGATCCGGAACAGTGGCCGGCCGGGACTCGAAGAGGCCACGGCGGGCATCCTGCCCCGCGTTCGACCGTCGCCCGCGCAAAGCGGCCAACTCGTCCGCCAGCATGCCACCAATGCCACGCGGTCGCACGAGGCCTGCGGACCGCTGGGCGGCCATGCGGCCGGTCGGATCGACGACGATCACCGGCAGGTCGACCATTTCACCATAGGCGAGCACATTGGACGAACGGTCACCTCCATCAGGCGGGCCCGCCCAGCCGTGGAGCCCGAGCGGCATCCCCCGCACACCGGCCAGGATCACAAGCGGCCTTCGACCTCCACCGTCGGCATCGACCGCGGAGAACAACTCCCCGAGATACTCGTCCAGGAAGGTGATCTCGGCGGCGAAGGCATGGCGCACCGAGGCCAGGTCAACCGGATCCGTGTCGGCATCCACGGCCATCCGCGGCGGAACGACTCCTGTCAGGACCGGCGGATCCTCGGGATCGCGATAGCGTTCCCGGTAGTCCGTCGGAGCCTCCCAGCGGCGTCCGAGCCCCGTCAAGTGGCACCAGAGCACACCATCGTCATCGGGCTCGCCTGCCAATGCCTTGGCCCGTGAGATCAGGGCTCGTGTCCCCGCAGCCTGGTCGACCAGCGTCGACCGAAATCGTGGCCCCTGCAACTTGCACGTCGCTCCACTGTGACCCTGCGTCGCCATGGTCAGGCCGACCGCTTCGGCGAACGAACCGTCGTCCGTGACGAGGTGCACGCCACCCTGGACCGCCGTCGGAACGAGGTCGAGGGCGGTCAGTACCGGGTCGTCCTTGTCCGCCACCACCCTGTCGAACACGACCCCGTTGGCGGCCAGCCTGTTGAGCGAAGGCGCAGAGACCCAGGTCGCTCCATACGGTGGCAGGATCCAAGACGGTAGGAGGTCGATCGTGATCGCGAGTAGGCCGTACCCCATCACCCGATTGTCCATTCCCGATCGCGGATTGTCATGTCGTGAAATCGGACGCCGAGGGTATAACGTTCCGAGTGGATGCCCCTGATCTCGCGTTCGGTTCGATTCATGGCCGATCGCATCAGCACGGGCACCGTGATGAATCAATTTGAGGACCGGAGGACGATTGTCATGCATCGAGCCATCAATCCTTCGAGTCCGCCGCGTCGGCCCCGGGTGGCCGGTCGATTCGCAGAAAGGGCGTCGGCCACTGTTAACGCTACGACCGGTGGCCGAAAGGTCGGAAGACGGGCGCTGCTCGCGGCCGGATTCGCCGCAATTGGCTGCTACGCGTTGCCGCGAGCGATCAAGGCCGCGGACAGCGGCACTCGCTCGGAGGCGTCCTCCAGCGGCGGCCCACCGCTGTTAGCGATCTCACTCGCCGAATGGTCGCTCCACAAGACCCTCTTCTCCGGGAAGCTCGACAACCTCGACTTTCCACGGACGGCAAAGCGTGAGTTCGGAATCGATGCGGTGGAGTATGTAAATCAGTTCTTCAAGGATCGCGCGAAGGACTTCGACTATCTCGCCGAACTCACCAAGCGAGCCGAGGACGAGGGCGTCAAGAACCTGCTGATCATGTGCGACGGCCTTGGCAACCTCGGCGATCCGGACGCGTCCGCCCGCACGACGGCCATCGAGAATCACTTTCCCTGGGTGGAGGCAGCGAAACGGCTGGGCTGCCACTCCATCCGGGTCAACGCGGCCAGCAATGGATCGTTCGACGAACAACAGAAACTCGCCGCGGATGGACTGTCGAGGCTGAGCGACTACGCGGCCCAGATGGAGATGGCGGTGATCGTCGAGAACCACGGTGGGCTGTCGAGCAACGGCGAGTGGTTGGCTGGCGTCATGAAACTCGTCGGAAAATCCAACTGTGGAACCTTGCCCGATTT
>JBJTBB010000206.1:0-11468 GCA_046091125.1 Planctomycetaceae bacterium | reverse complement strand
TCTGGCCCCTGCATCAACGGTCAGGACCCCACGGGAATCGGCCGACCAACCGAGCCATCGTTTCCAGGCTGGCATCGCGGCCGTACGGCCTGGCAAAATAGTCCCGACCGACTCTGCTGCCATGACCCGTTCGAGTACTCGATCGACCTTGCCCGATGCGATGTTGCAATGACAACCCGACTCGGTTGCGCTGCGGGCTGCCGGGATCTTGCTGGCCATGCCACCCTTCGAGAGACCGGTAGGTCCATCTCAGGCAAGGGCCTCGACATGTCGGTCGATGGAGTCGATCGTGTCCCGTTTCACCGCACCGGGCAGGCCCGGGTGCCTGTCAAAAAGTACATCGAAGTCGGAAAGGAGGATAATCAGCTCTGGCGATTCCAGCGTCGCAACCTGCGCGGCCAAGCGGTCATTGTCGCCAAAAGAAGTGCGAAGCTCCTCGGTGCTGACAGTGTCGTTCTCGTTGACGATCGGCAGGGCTTCGAACGCCAGGATCGAGCGGAGTGTGTTGCGGATATTCAGATATCGAGAGCGATCTTTGAGGTCGTCCGCGACGAGTAGCACCTGTGCGGCATGGCGACCGTGTCCTCGAAGAACCCGATCATATGCCTCGATCAGGCAGCTCTGGCCGACGGCGGCGACGGCCTGCAGTCGTGCAAGTTCCTGTGGCCGCTTGACGAGGCCCAGCCGCCCCATTCCTGCGCCAACCGCTCCGGAACTGACGAGAACGACCTGTAGACCGGCCCCAATAAGCCTGTGGATCTGTCCGCCGAGAGATTCAATTCGCTGGAGATCGAGAAGCCCGTCACCGCCGGTCAAGACCCGGGTCCCGACCTTCACCACGACGAGCCGCACGGCGGTGAGGAGCGATTGTCGGAGATCGGACATGGAGTTCGCTGGACAGCTAGGTTGCCGTTTGACGTAATGGCAAGGGGCGCCCGATGCCGTGGCGACGGCCGAGGCTGGATGAAACTGTAACAGACGGAGAGCCGCTTATTTCAGCTTGAATGCCGCTGGGCGTTGATCGCGGTTGAGCGCAAAACCCCTGTCTGCGTACACTAAATGTGCTCCGTTCCGCTCCGCAATTCGAGGCTTTCCACGGATGGCTCCATGAGCGACCTTCGCCACGAGTGCGGACTTGTGGCCCTGTACCACCTGACATCCGGCGAGACGAGCCCGCTGTGTCCGCCGCAGGGCCCCGAGGAAGTGTCACGGCTGCTGCCGCGGATGCTGCTCGATATCCAAAATAGGGGCCAGCTTTCGGCGGGCATGACGGTCTGGAACCCCAACCGCAGCCAACTCCTTGCGACCTATAAGGATGTTGGCAGTGTGAGCGAGGTGTTTCGGATGAGTCAGCGCAGCTCGTTCGAATCGCTCATGACCCAGCATGCCGGCCGTGCTGCGATCGGTCACGTACGATATGCAACATGCGGGGCCGAGGATCGTGGCTACGCGCAGCCCCTCGAGCGGCCGCATATCCAAAAAAGAAAGTGGTTCTCCTTCGGCTTCAATGGACAGTTGGCGAACTATCCGCAACTGCGGGCGGATATTCTCGCCGGACTCGATAATCACCTCGCACGGGACAACGACACCGAGGTGCTCATGCACCTCATCGGCAACGAGTTGTCCGGTGACGCTGCGCCGAGTCCAACCGAGCTGCTTGCCGCCATTTCCGGGCGGCTCGACGGGGCTTGGAACATCGCCCTGCTGGACGCGTGTGGACGGCTGACGGTGGCACGGGATCCTCTTGGGATCCGGCCGATGGAGATCGGGCGTCTCGGTCCGCTGGTTGCCGCAGCCAGCGAGAGCGTCGCTCTTCTCAATCTGGGCTTTCCAGCCGAATCGATCCATTCGCTGGAGCCCGGGACGGCATTAATCGTGGATTCCAACTCCGTGAGGATCGAGCGATTCGCCGAGAGCCGTCGGCGGGCGCATTGCTTTTTTGAGTGGATCTACTTTGCCAATGTCGCGAGCACAATGGACGAGCGGAGCGTCTATCTGACGAGAAAGCGGCTCGGGGAGGAACTTGCGAGGCTCGAGACACTCTCGATTGATTCCGACACGATCGTCGTTCCGGTTCCTGATACGAGCAAGGCCGCGGCGGATTCGATGGCGTATCGACTTTCCATCCCGAGCGTGGAGGGACTGATCCGCAATCGTTACACAGGACGAACCTTCATCGACGGCCCTTCGAGCCGGCGACAAAAGGCGGAGTCGAAGTACACGCCTCTTCGCGAGGTCCTGGAGGGGAAGAAGGTCATCCTCGTGGAGGATTCGATCGTTCGCAGCACCACCATGAGGGTTCTCCTCGGCCGGATGAGATCGATGGGGCGGGCGAAGGAGATCCACGTTCGCATCGCCTGTCCACCGATTCTGGCGCCGTGCTTCTACGGGATCGACATGTCGACGATCGACGAGCTCTTTGCCCCGCCATTCATTTCGGGTGGCGCGCTCACCGTCGAAGCGCAGGCAGCCATGGCACGAAAACTCGGAGCCGACTCGCTCCGCTACCTCCCGATCGAGTCAGTGGCTCGATCGATCGGATTTGAATCGGAGAGTCTTTGCCAGGCGTGCATCACGGGTTCCTATCCCACGCCCGCCGGCGAGCAGCTGTACCATATCGCCACCAACGGTTTGTCCAGACCGTCAGGCCGAACGTATGAGTCCGTCGGGACGTGACAACCCACGGTACCGCGGTCGTGACATCGGACGGTGAAGAAGTCCATCGATCCGGTCAGTCATGCGGCGGGTGTCGATCCACCGCGTCCTGTTCGTCCGGGAGCGGAAGTCGGTCGCACTTGGGGGGGGACTCGTTGCGGATCAGCACGGTTCGCCAGACGCGTCCGCCTGTCAGACGGGTTCGCCGTTCAAAATGAGTTCTGTAATCAAGGTCGTGTACCGCTGACTGTTCGGGCACGTCTCGAGGCGTTTCGTAGGAGACGGTGGCGGCCGCCAGTTCAAGCGACTCGATGAAATAATCTTCCACATCGGACCATATGTGCAACGATCCACCGGGCTTGATGGTCCGCGCGGCATGAGTCAGGAATTCCGTGGAGAGCACTCGACGCTTGCGGTGGCGGGCTTTCCACCACGGATCGGGAAAGTATACGTGGACCGCTGCGAGACAGGCATCGGCGAGCAGGTGACGGAAGAGGACGCCCGCATCGCCCATCACCATGACGGCGTTGGTCAGCCCCTGCTGGACGAGTCGCGATGCGCAAAGTGAAGCGTATGGCTTCGCGATTTCGACTCCCACGAACTTTCGGTTGGGAAAGGTCTTCGCTGCCGTCGTGAGGAAGAGCCCCTTGCCGCTTCCCACCTCGACTTCGACCGGGGATTGGCTCCCGAGGTCGGATGAGGGGCCCGAGGCGAAAAGTGCCGATGCGAGTAAGGGTGACGGCAGAGAATCAATCGGGAGCAAATGCCGCGAAAGGTCGAGTGACCGATCAGGGGACTTTCGGGGTCCACGGGCCATCAACGGCCGCTCGTCTCACCCGCCGCCTCGAGCAGATAGTCGACAGGCAGCGGGACACCCTTGATCACCCCGTCAACGACGATGTTTTCCCGGACGATTCCTTGGAAGCGGCAGATGATCATGGCTCTGGGCCTGACTCGCACTCGCTCCACGGCGATCACGAGCCGGTCGCCGGGTACGACGGGCTCCCGAAACCGCACCTCCTCCATCCCTCCGAAGCCGATCACTTTTGCATCGAGAAGGTTGTGTTTTTGCGTGTAATAACTTGAAAGTTGGGCGGCAGCCTCGCACATCAGCACCCCCGGCATCAGCGGCATGACCGGGAAGTGCCCTCGCACCCAAAACTCATCTCGAGTGATGTCCTTGTAGCCAACGCACAGACCCCGTCCTTGATCCTCGTGGACGATCGCAGTCAACTGCTCCATCTCGAACCGCTGCATGTTCCAGCGACGGATCTCATGGATGTCGGCGATCACCTTCGAGAGATCGTACTCGCTCGGGTGAATGATGTATTCGCGCGGTGCCAAGGCGGACGGACTCCCGTCAGGTCTTGATGTGCTTCCGCTTGAGCTTGCGGGCCTTGCTGTTGGCGGGACGAGCGCCGTGATTGGCTTTTTTCAGATTTCGGTGTGGTTTGGCCACGGCAGCGATCCTCGAGCAGATTTCGGACGAATTCTTGACGCCACGACCCTGTACGGTACCAACTCCTGCATTCTTGGGGAAGCGATACGAAGCCGCTTCCGAAACGATGCACCTAAAGCCGTGGGAATCGGACTCTGCCGATCGTCCCATCAACCCTGTTGTGTCCGGAAATGACACATCGGAGATCGCCGCCAGAAGGGCTTTTGAAGCCCGCCCCCCTATTTTTCCACCTGATCCGGGTTTGGAAGGGGTGATTCAGCGGCATGGGCAGATGCGGCTTCGCCGATGGCGGACTTCACAACGGAGACGAAACTGGCGCACAGAAACCCGGCGATACCGCCGATCACCGCCGAAGAGATTCCCCCGATGACAACGCCGGCCACGGACGCACCCACAAGCCACGTCAGAGCCCCGGCACCCATCAACGCACCGCACAGCGCCCCGACGATGGCCGATACTGGCAAAACCGATCCAAGCCGTTCTTTCCGCGAGAGCCGTCCACGCCGCGATTCTGGGAGTCGTTGCCGATCGACTGGAAGAAAACCCCGCGGCAGATGTCGAAACGCCACCTCCTGATCCGTCTGGGACCTCAGTGAAGTGCCGATCGCGTTCCCAGCAACATGCATGGCAACGCTCGCGGTCAGCACGACGACCGCCATCCATCCAGCCAGGCCGATCCAGCGGATCGACGCCACCGTCAGAGCGACGACGATGGCAAGCCATGCGTAGGTGACGATTTTCATCGAAGAACAGCTCCTGCCGAATTCTAGGCAGTGCTACGGCTCCGGCGTTCGGAATGGTGACGACACTGTCGGGCCGTTCCTGCGGGCAAGGGCATGCCGTCTGCATCGGCCGACGTTGGCATGCCTCATTCCGGACAGAAAAGACGTCTTCAGAAACCAGCGGCGACTGCAGACTCCCCGTAGATCGGCAGAAGGCGGTAGTAGACCTCGAGCGTCAGGATCACCAGCGCTGTATGGACAAGTCGCCCTCCGGGTGCCGTCTCAGACTCGAGAAAAGACCAACTCCCTCTCTCGTGACCGAGTTGCGACTGCATGCGAACGAGAATGTCGCGATTGTGGGCGTTCCAGCGAGGCCAAGCGGAGTGGTCGGCCTGAATCAGGATTTGAGACAGGTAGAAGTTGGTGTAGATCGCCTGTGGGTCATGGCCGCGCGTGAGAAGCATCCGAATGCCATCGTCGAGTGGTTCATGGCCGACCTTCCACCCCTGGTACATGCGGCAGAGCAGTCCCACTGCCGTCGTGGATGGTTTCGGATTTGCCGACAAGTAGCCGTACGCGGCACCCTCCCGAGATTGCACCCTGTCGAGGAATCTGCCCGCTGCCAGTGTGACGGGCGAGGGAATCTCAAGTCCCGCCATCGCACCACTCTTCAGCGCCGCGATTTGCCAACCCGTCACGGTGGTGTCCCCCGGTTGTCCCGGAAGGTACCGCCAGCCACCGCCGTGCGGATCCTGTGACGTTTCGATGAAACGGATGGCATCTCGGGAGGCCTTACGGAAGGTTTCGTCCTTGGAGAGCCCGAGCGTCTCCGTGAATGCCAGTGTCGCAATGCCGTGCGCGTACATCGAGCCCTCGCAGAGGTCACCGCCACGAGGTGTCTGCTGCATGTTGCCGAGGAGGTAGTACAGACCGGCGGAGACCGTTTGCTGCCATCGCCCCTCCTGGTGCGTGTGGCCGGCTCCGAGGAAAGGCAAAAGGGCGATCGCGGTCGCCCCTATCGTTCCAGGTACCGTGCCCCGGTCGCGGCATGCGCCATTGCAGCCGCAGCCGGATAGCTCGCATCGCCACGACCCATCGGCCGCCTGGTGTGCGGCGAGCCAGGCGAGTCCGTTTTCGACGGCCATCTCACTCGCGGAAGAGCCTCCACGCGATCGAACCGCTGCACGTCGAGCGTCTCCGCGTCGTGAATCGAAAGCGGGGCCCGTGATGCCTCCGTTGACCCTCCATCGAATGTTTCGCGAGGGTGCGTCTCGGCTGTCTCGCGGTCGGCGCTCGATGAAGTCGGGATCGCTGGTCACTTGATCCACGGCGGCGAGGTCGACCCTTGCAGGTGAGTCAGCAACCGGTGGCACCATCTCTCGGGAGTCCATCGTTGGAGCAGTCGCGACCTCTCGGGATGACGCCACACCGTCATGCTCTGTCGGCGGTTCCTGCAAGGGATTTCCCGATGTCGCGACCGAATTCGATGCGTCGGAAGCCGCGAATGAAGGCTCAACATCGAACTCCTGGAATTGTTCCTGGTTGTTCATCGCCGCTGGCGATTCGAACCGGATCAGAAGGGGCCGGACAGGGCCGTTACCCCGACGCTCGGCCCAGACCAATCCCAGGGCGAGAAAAGTGATCAGGTGGGTGAGGAGGCTCGCGTACCCGGCGCGGATGGAATGGCTTTCGAGGAGCCTTTGCACCGCGAACTGACTAGGCTTGTGAACTGATTCCTCCATCGCGGCCGTCCTCCCGGACGAGCCAGCATTGGGGGTAAAAGTCCTTCGGAGGGCTCGCCGGAATGTCGTGTCGGGGACCATGGTCCTATCGCGTTCCGGTGACGCGGCCTCACTCGCAAGCGATCGCCAAAGCGGAGCCCACCCCGGGGTGTCTCGGAACGCCATCGGTCAAAACCGGTTCCAAGGCCGGGTCGACGAGACCAACCGCAATAGTGATTATCGGTCCTTCGGGAGAGTAAGAGATACCCTGACGTTCCTCTGTCGACTCAACGGCATAATCGCGCCAATCAGGTGGGTCGAATCCTGTGTCCGGTACCACCTGCCCGACCGCGTTGGGATGCCGTTTGAAGGCTCGACCGGGCTCGAAGAAGAGTCGACGGTGGGGGTTATTCCTTGAACTCGTCCTCAACGCTGCTCTGACCGTAGATCGGCAGGTGCCGGTAATAAACCTCGAGGATCATCGTGGCGAGCGACGTGCAATAGAAGCGTCCACCGACATGCGCGCCATGACCTCCATCGACCTTGTCGTACCAGCTCCCTTCCTCATGGCCATTTTTGGCCTGGGCGTTTACGAGCATGTCCCGCATTTTCGCATTCCAGCCCTTCCAGAGATCGCCCTCCATGTGATGCAGAACCTGGGTGGCGTAGTAGTCGAAGTAGAGGTCCGTCGAAGGCCCCAGTTTGGCAAGCCTCGCGACTCCGCGTTGGAGGGCAGGATGATCTTTCTTCCATCCGAGATACATCCTGCAGAGCAGTCCGACCGCCGATGTCCCACCGCCGTTGCCAGGCGTGGCATAGCCGTATTGGGCACCGTCATCGGCGGCGACGCTGTCGAGAAACTTCACCGCCCCGGCGATCGTCACTGGGTTGACTTGCAAATAGGCCATGTGGCCACTCTTGAGCGCCATTAATTGCCAGCCCACGACGGACGTGTCGCCCGGCTGTCTCGGGGCGTATCTCCAACCACCCCCAACCGGATCCTGCGCATTCATGATGAAGTTCAGCGCGAGTTGAGAGGGACCGGCCAGACGCGGATCCTGCGTCATGGCATAGCTCTCCGAAAGCACGATGCCGACGAGGCCCTGCGAGTAGAGTGTCCCGCCCGATTGATACCCCTGACCTTTTCCAGCCACCACCATCTGTCCGAGGAAAGTCAACCCGGCCTCGATCTGCTTTTGATAGGGACCGGTCCGATGGGTATAGCCGCGGCCGAGCATCGGCAGAAGCGCCATGGCTGTTGCACCCCCTCTGTCGGCCCTGCCATCTTTGGTGTCAGCATGACTGCACTTGCCCTGGCACGAGGGACACTGCAAGAGATTGAAGCTCCAACCGCCGTCCGGCATCTGGTGATTGATGATCCACTTGAGTCCGGCCTCGACGGCCGCCTCGCTCTGTGCGTTTCCGCCACCCTGCTGAACGAGTGTTTTTCGCATGGTGGGGTCGCTGCGGCCGCTCAGCCCGCCCGCTTGGCCGCCGATGGCGCCGACCGTCTGCAGCATGTCGCTGGCCGGTGCGGCCTCGATACCGAACGTGTCGAGTTCGACAGAAATCGACGTCATGTCCACGTCGGTCGGTGTTTCGGTGATCTGCACGTCGACGTTGACCGGAACCTCCGGCATGAAGGAGTCGCTGGAAGACTCCTCGGACTGCGGTTGGTCGAGTGACTCGTCTGAGAACTCCTCGAAAGCTTCTTCGACGACAGGTGCCGACCGAATAATCCGAGGCGACTCTTTCTTCGCCGTTTGGGGAACGATCAGCGCGAGCGAAACGAGCAGGACGACATGAACGATCATGCTCGCGGCAAAAGAAGTCATTCCCGCGAGGACGCCTGACCCTCGAGGCGCAGCTTCGGTCGGCTGTTCACTAGCATGCGCGTCCGGCTGCACGGAAACGGCCGGTGCCGACTTGGAGGTGGGCCGTTTGGGAGGAGCGGACGCTTCGGGACTGGCTCCTCCGGCATCGGACTCAGCAGGCCGCGGGTTGGGTTGGCTTGGTTCCGACATGCAAAACCCCCTTCAAAATGTTTTCGGCTGCCGATCTCTGAGATGGAAGCGAAGACGGCGTCGGGATCGTCGAGAGAAGGACGTCAATTCGCGATTCTTCTTCGACGACCGCGGCCCTGCAATCCTACCGACCCGGCTGCCGCCCGCAAACCAGAGTCGGGGCGGTTTCATGACGTTTCTGACCAAATTTCATCGGCACTTCCATGCCGACCTGGGCCTGTTACAGTACTTTTGTCGATCCGTGTTTGGCTGGACTTGGAGAATTCGATCGTGGCCAAAGGCAAGCGAAAACTGGAGGTTGTCCATCTCGTCTGCGAGGAGACGGGGGACCAGAATTACACGTTGCGGCGGAAGTCGGGTGGTGAAAAGCTGAGGGTCCAGAAGTATTCACCGCGGCTTCGCAAGCACACGCTTCATGTTGAGAAGAAGAAGTAGGGCCGATTCATTCTCGGCGGCCCGTAACGGATTCCTCGAGCCGCCCCAGCAAACCGTCCTCACCCGCAAGAAATTGCAGACGTATCTCAACGGCTGCGACAGGAATGTCTGGAATGAGCGAGGGCTCGATTTTTACGAGGTCCTTCACAGTCGTCACGATCCATTCGGAACGACTGTGACGCGCCCGCTCCCGGATCAGGGAGGCATCTTTTGGACTGTAGGCGTGGTGGTCCGGGAATTCAACGTGATCTGTCACCGTCGCTCCAAGACTCTGGAGCCCGGTTCGGAACTGCCTCGGATTGCCAATACCGCACATCGCCAGGACTCGTCGGCCTGCGATCGATGAGAGCGGTTCAACGGAGCCATCCGCGAGTCGAAGTCCGGTGGGGAAATGTCTCGACTCCGCCCCAAGGACGTGACTAAGGCCGCCGCAGGCGTTGTCCAGAGAGCGTCTGATTCGAGATGGCTCACCCTCGGGCACTCGATCGCATCGCGTTAGCACGACGCAGTCGGCCCGACGAAGAGAATCCGCCGGTTCTCGCAGCAGTCCTCGGGGAAAGATCCGACCCCCGCCGAGCGGATCCGTCGCGTCCACGGCCACGATATCGAGTTCACGGCTCAGTCTTCGGTGTTGAAAACCATCGTCCAGAATGGCGACGGTCGCCGCATGGTCCTTCGCGGCCTCTCGGACCGCCACGAAACGTCTGGGATGGGCCAAATGAGTGATATGAGGATGCGTGATTGCAAACTCGCGGCCTTCGTCGCTCGCGCGAGAACGAGCAACACAGCTCGTGCCGCGAGCCTTGTAGCCGCGGCTCACGATGACGGGTCGCATGCCGACGGAATGGAGGGCTGAAGCCACCCAGCCCACGAGCGGGCTTTTACCGGTTCCGCCAAGCGTAAGATTCCCAATCGAGACCTCCGGAATGGGGGGTGTGGAGACCGGCAGCCAGCCGCGGTCGTAGAAACAGTTGCGAAGGCCCACTGCGGCGCCATAGGGCAGCGAAGCGGTCGCCAGGCACGATTTCGCCACCGTCGCGAGAGACCCGCTCGTCGTGCCGTCGATGACTCGACGGTAGGCCTCCGCATCCGGCAGCAACGACATTGTCGACTCGAACCAGGGGATGCGGAACGGGAGGGTGCCCGGCTGACCCGGGTTTTGACCGGTCTGCTCGCAGTCAGCCTGCGGAATGAACCGATCTACTTCAAGTCGAATTCGAGCGGTTTATGACACTGGCTTGATCAGCCGGGAGGGTGGGATGTCGACGGTTGCCGACCGGCTGTCCGACAAGTCGGTCGCCGAACCCCTGATCGTGGCGGACTGGGAGTCCAAGGATTTTCTGGATCCCCGGGTCGACTCCTACATCGGTCACAGGGTCCGCGCAGTCGCCAAGGACTTTCGGACTTCCGCCATCGTCACGTTCAGTCTTGGACTGACGCTGGGTCTGTTGGGCTGGTTTTTCCTGGGCGTGTTTCTTGACCACTGGATCTTCCCGAACGGTTTTTCAACAGCGGCTCGCCTTGGATGGTTCGCAGTGGCCCTGGCGGCATCCGTTTTCGCCGCGGTTCGTTGGCTGCTCCCGCCGCTCCAGCAACGGGTCAATCTCGTATTTGCCGCTCGTACGCTCGAGCGTGCGGATCCCTCGTTGCACAACGACATCGTCAACCCGGTTTGGGTGCGACATCGTGCTGCCGCTTCGGATCCCGAGGTCGCGTCGGGAACGACCGATCGACGTGGATTGGGCGTGCAGGTCGTCGTGCGCTCGGTGGAGAAAAGAGCGGCCAAGCGGCTCTCCAAGATCCCTGAGGACGCGGTGGTCGACCGGAGCGTGGCGGTGCGACTCGCCGCCGCCATCGCCGTTCTCGTCGGCGTTGCGAGCCTGTACGAAGCCTTTTCTCCGAAAAGCCTCGTCTCGAGTTTCAGTCGAATCGCGGCGCCTCTCTCCTCGATGGCTGTACCCACGCGAGTCCGCATCGAACGCGTCGAGTTCTTTCATCGCCCCCCGGTTGCAGTCGCGGGTGGGGAAGGAAAGAAAGACGGCGATCGGGGGAAGCGCGAACCGGCCGATCGCTCGTACGGCGGGCCGGGAGGTTCTCTTGAACGGTGTGTGGAGGTGGTACGCGGTCGACAACTCGTGATCCGGGCGTCGATCGCCGGGCTCTCGTCGCGGGATCAGGCTACGTGCGAGGTGGAACAGCTGTCCGATGACGTTCAGCCCGCGGGAATGGATCCTTGGCGGGTCGATCTGCGGCGCGTTGATTCACGAGCGACGCAGGGCGTCGAGGGAATCGACGGAGGCTTCACCCACGAGGCCATCCTGCCCCAAGCGATGCGTGGCGTCGATAGGCCGCTCCGGTTCGTTTTGGGTGCGGGAGATGCCCGCGGCGATTCGTGGATCGTGTAACCGATTGACGCTCCACAGATCCTGGTCCGCGAGATGCGATTGACGTT
>JBJTBB010000205.1:0-2899 GCA_046091125.1 Planctomycetaceae bacterium | reverse complement strand
AAGGACGGTGGGGAGGGTGACGTCGTCCGTAAGCCTTCTGAGACGTATCCACCATACCCCCAGAACTCGACGCCGAACGCCTACGGTCTCGGAGATGTAGTACCCGCTTCCGCGGAATCTGCGGTGGGAACCACTGCTGGCGATTCGACTCCTGTGACCTACGGCAAAACGGCCCCAACGCAGGTCGGGCCGTACCAGTCATACCCGTCGACCGGGTTGCCCCAGGGCAATCCGCCAGCGGGCACGGCCAACCAGTCTCCGCTTGTCGGATCATCCGCGGTTCCCGACAGCGATCGTGGCGGGGCAACCTACGCCGGTGGCTGGTCGAAGCCCCCTGCCGGTCAGGCGGCGAACCCTGAGGACATGGCTGCGGCGAAGGCGTTTTCTCAGACGCAGTCCGAGCCCCGTAGCCAGTTTTCGAAAGGCGTGAGTCCTCCCGGGGCCTCGGCTCCGGACGTAAGCGCTGCCAATCCGACGCAGACGGGACCGACTCCGATGGCGGTCGTGGGGGGAGATCCTCGCGACCGCTATGCTTCGGCCGCGGGGAGTCGGTTTTCGTCCGATGGAGCCCCGGTGGCTCCGTTTGCCGGCCAGCCACCGCTCGAGACCGCTCCTGCCGTTCAGCCAGCCGGTGTCCCGGCCGTGACCATCCAGTCTCCGGTGGCCATCCAGCCTGAGCTGAGCGTGCCCGACGCCAACCGGCCTGTGACCGGCGGCCAGTCGACCAGCCCGCCGGTCAACAAGCGTCCGGAAACCCTCTACAGGCCTGGGGGCACGTCGACCTATCGTCCTGCCCAGGCCATCCTGCAGCCCAACCAAACCGGCGCTGGCCTCGCCTGGGGTGACAAGACGAACGAGGCATCGGTCGGCCCAGCGGCTCCGGCCAATCCGACGGTCGTGCCAGCGGGCTTCAGTGGCGGCCTCACCAACCCATGACCATATTTGATTCGATCACGCGTCTGGCCCGCTCGAGGTCGTCGCCGGTTTCGCGCATGTAGAGCCGGATGGCGTGGACCTTGTCGCCGGACGCTCGGGCGAGGCATTCTCTCGCGGTGTGGCAGGGATCGATTCGACTGTCCGTCAGGCCAAGGGCTGACTTGGAAATCACCCATGTGTCGCGGGGGCGACGCGTGAGCCTCACGATCGGCTCGCCCGGATAGGCGTCGTCGACCACAGCGTTCGCTGCTTCTTCGTCGACAGCCCAACAAATAATGATGTGGGCAATGGTTTCGATCTCGAACAGAGGCATGCGTTTTGAGTCCTCGATTGGGAGGTGAACGTCCGGTCGAGGAACGCCGACTGACTCGTGACCGGATGAATTTCGTGGACCATTGACCTATTTCGAGGGTACAACAGAGTCTCGGAACCGGTCAACGACCGCTCGACGAGCGGCCGTGGATGGTTCAGTTTTCCTGTGATGGGTTCCGCACTTCCCCGTGCCGAAGCCGCTTGCAGCCTTCGGAAGAAAGGCCGGCAGGATGCCAGCCCGTACGTACGACAGTCTCGGGTTTCCCATTCCGGTCGAGTTCGACCCGGCAGCGGGCGGTGCCGGTGTCAGCCGGTCGCCATCGGCGCATCGCGACAGAACGTCTTCTTCCGGCCGGCGACGCCCGACCATCACCAAACGGGTCGTTGTATTGGCGATCGTCGTGATGGGCGTGCTCCCATTGGCTGCCGGGCCGACGATCGTTTCCGAATTCGAAGCCGCGGTGACGCGTTGGTCGCTCGAGCGCGCCCGATGGTTCGAGGTTCGTGACGAGGCCGCCGCGGCAGTAGGGGAACTCGATCGGGTGATCGGTTGGTGCGGCGAGGATGCCGAATTGCTCTGCATTCGCGCGAGCCTTCGCATGGACAACAGGGATTTGGGCGGGGCCAGTCGGGACGCATCGAGGGCGGCGGAACTGTCACCGACGGAGGCCGATCCCTTACGGATCCGTGCGATCGTCCACGCGTCGCTCGGCAATGTCGAGTCTGCGGTCGCCGACGTCGAGCGGGCATGTGCGATCGTCGGCGAAGCCGATCCCCAAGGCGTGAACCTCCGATCGTATGTGCGAGCGCTCGTGTGTGAGGATCTACAGCAGGCGTATGACGACATCGACAAGCTCATTCGCACGCTCGGTGAGCCTCCTCCGGAATTCATCGATACCCGGGGATACCTGCTGCACCTGTTGGGGCGTCATGAAGAGTCTGTGCGGGATCTCGAGGACGCCATCGAGCGCATGCGGGAAATGAGGCGTCAGGTGACGCTTCTGGGTGGAAGGATCCACCCGCTCGATCTGGCCAGGCGGCTACGGTTGGCGGATCACTCGCTGGCGGTCATGATCCATCACCGAGGGCTCGCGCTGGCGGCACTCGGCCGGGAAGCCGAGGCAGCTGCTGACTTCGCGATGGCTGTGAACAAGGGTTACGACCCCGGCCGCGGGATTTTTTAGGCCTCCGCGGCCCTTCCGTCGCGGGAGTGTGATCGCGACTTTTCGTCGGGATGGAGGTCTCGCAGCGGATTGCTATACTCGAGCTATTCGAGGCCCGTCCTGCGAGCGACCGCGAGGGTTTACCCTTGTGCGCTCATCAGGGGGTGTAGCTCAGTTGGTTAGAGCGCCAGCCTGTCACGTTGGAGGCCGCGGGTTCGAGTCCCGTCACCCTCGCTCGCCTCGATCTCAGGGCCGCCGTTCGCGGACGGCCATCATTCGAGTTCTTCCAGCCAGAGTCGAATCTCGTTTTCATATTCGCTCGCGAGGCCTCCAACGATCAGCTGTCGGTGGAAGCTCGCCGCCCCTTCCTTGACGAGGTCGGCGGCTTCGGCGCTCGGGAACCGCTTGGATGGGTCGGCGGCGATCAGGCCGCCACAGAAACTCATCAGGAGCTCGTTGCAGGTCACCTCGGAAGGCAGGATCTGTGG
>JBJTBB010000204.1:0-5701 GCA_046091125.1 Planctomycetaceae bacterium | reverse complement strand
CCTTGATCGCGGGACTACGGAGCGTGACCTGCTCAACCTTCGCATCCTCGGCGAGTTCCGGGAAACTCGGGATGCGCTCGACCTCGGAGCGGATCTCGCTGACCACCCGTTGTGGATCGGCGACGTCGTCATTCATCTCGAAGACACAAAAACCGGCCCCCTCACGGGCGACACTCGTGATCTTCTTGACGCCGACGACACTGCGGCAGGCCTCCTCGACCTTCTGGCAGATGCCCTCCTCGACCTCCTCGGGCGTGGCGCCCGGATAGGTGACGGTCACGAGGGCGATCTCGAGGTCGAACTCTGGAAACACCTCTCGTCTCATCGAGGAGAAGCTGATCCACCCGACGACCATGATCGCGACGACCAGCACGTTCATGGCCGGAGAATTGCGGACCGTCCAGGCGATGACGGACTTCATTTGGCGATCTCCCGAATCTCCATGCCGTCGCGGGGGTTGGATAGCTGGCTCACCACGACGCGATCACCCGCCACGATGCCGCTCTCCTGCATGTCGTAGAAGATGCGGTCGTCGACAACATGGAAGGGCTTCACGGGCATCACCCGCAGCCTTCCGTCACGCATCACGAACAGGTCGCCGGTCGGTCGCACCGCCTCCTGCGGTACGGACACCAACGGCTGGGTGACGTCCACGTGCAGCCAGACCTGCACGAACATTCCGCGAAGCAGCGAACGTGGAGCGTCCGGCGGGGCGGAGGCGAGGGTGGCGCCGTAGCGATCAAGCGCGCGCACGGCCGTCGGATCGGGCACGCGGACGCGGCACGGGAGGGTCCGTGTCTTCTCATCAAGGCCGCGACCTTCCTGCCGGGACAGAACGCCATCCCACTCGAAACGACGGTCCCCCAGCATGAACACGACCTTCGCCGGCACCTCGGGAAAACCGTTTCCCTCGGCCAGCCCCTTCCGCCCGCCCCAGACGCGGGCGACGTCGTCCATGCGCAGGCTGGTTCTCACCTCGGTGGCCGATGTGTCCTCGATCGTCACGAGGGGCGAGCCCCTGGAGACGAACGAATCCTGCTCGACCGCGTCCTCCACCACGATGCCGTCGACAGGTGAGGCGATGGTGGTTCGCGAAAGGTCGAGCGTCGCTTTCTCGAGCAGCGTTGAGGCCAGGGATTTCGCCTCGATCAACCGGTTGCGTCGCTTGGCGAGCACCCGTTTTTGTCCCCCGAGCGTCGTGAGGGCATTGGAGGCCGTCAGCTCGTCGCGAATCGCCCGATCGTGTTCCGACTCCGTGACGATCCGTCCCGCCTTGAGTCCGTCGAGCCGGGAGACCTCGCGACGGGCGAGTTCGACCTGTCGATTGGCAAGTGCGATCGAGCCGGCATTCTGAGCAATCTCCGCTTCAACTTCCTCGATGGCGAGTCCGGCCTGGGAGAGTTCCTTCTCGACCCTCGACAAGTCGAGTTCGAAGTCACGCGGGTCGATGCGGAAGAGGATGTCCCCCTTCTTTACGACCTGCCCCTCGTTGCAGGCATCGGTCTTGAGCAGAACACGTCCGGGAACCTCAGCCGCCAGAGTGACCTCGCGCAGCGGCACGACGACACCATCGACCTCGATTTCGATGCCGTCCGACACTGTTTCGACCATGGCGGTCCGCACTGGAGCAGCCTGCCCCGGCTCCTTTTCCTTGCGGGGCGGTGGCTTCGGGCCGCCGAGCGCGACGAATCCCCCGATCGCCACCGCCAGGATGAAGATCGGCACGATCAATCGAAAGAAGGCTTCGAACGACTTCATCGAGGCGACTCCAGGGCCGGGCAGGCGCCGACGGCGGCGAGGGAAAACCGGGTGACGTGATCCGCGACCGAGGCGGGTGTGTGAAAGGCGTCGAGTTCGTCGGCCGGAACGAGCATGGCGACCACATCCCCGGCAGCCCGGTAGAGAAAGCACTGGCCGATGATGCTCAGGCCGATGCGACGCAATTCGCTCGTTGGCAGGGTTCCGGCGACGAGTTCGTCGAGGATGCCGATGAGTACTTCGAAGTGTGGGCGGATGGAGTCTTCCACAAGTTCGCGGCAGGCCGCCGTCGGCTGCGTCACTTCCCGCATCATCAGTTTCACCTGCCAGGGGGCTTGGCCCCCGCTGAGCATCCGCTCGAGCAGGTTCCCCACGAAGTCACGGAGCTTCTCTGCGGGCGGCGTCCCGGGTCGCCACTCCGGAAGCGGGACCTGCCGGAGTCGCTCCTCGTGGGCATGTCGGACGCTATCGATGTACAGATGCTGTTTGTCGCCGAAGTAGTAATTGACCGCGGCGACGTTCACGGCGGCCGCTGCGCAGATGTCGCGAATCGTAGCGGCGTCGTAGCCACGGTCGGCGAATTCGCGGCCCGCGGCGATCAAGATCCGCTCGCGTGGGTCTTCGACAGGCCGAGGTTCTCGGAAGCGTTCGGCGTGGGGCATGGGGAGAGTTTCAAACGAATGTTTCAATCAACTGTATGCGGTGTTAACCGCAGCCACAATCGGCCCGTAACCGGCCGGCGTTGAGAGCCTCGAAAAGGCGATTCGGGCAGAAACGGGCCGGGTTAGCGCGACCAGAGAAATCCGAGCGACTGCTGAATCGTCGCCCAGAGTCCCCAGGCGATCGGAATCGTCGCCAGTAGCCAGAGGGCTGACAGGGCGATCAGGCCCGCCGATGTCGACGCCGGTTGCGGGGCGAGCGCGATGTCGGCGGTCAGTGTGGTCGTTTCAGGAGTGATCGCCGGTGTCGCTGGACAAGCGTGGTCGTCCGTCGTCGGCGGGCCCTCGTGAGAGGCTTTCCGCGCCAGTGGAAACACCAGCGCGTTGCAGATGAACCCTGCCACCAGGAGTCCGGCGAGGACGAGCATCGTCTGATCGTAGGCAGCCGCCCTCGACACACCGGAGCGCACCTGTGCTTCGTTCATGGAGTTGACCAGGACGGGACCAAGGATGCCGGCCACGCTCCAAGCCGTCAGCAGCCGGCCGTGGATCGCGCCGACGAATCCGCTGCCGAAGAGGTCTGCCAGATACGCGGGAATGGCCGCGAATCCACCACCGTACATGGAAAGGATGATGCAGAAGACGCCGCAGAACAGTCCGATCTGTCCGGTGCGACCGATCATCGGCACGGCGGAATAGAGCCCAAGCCCGAGCAGGAAAAAGATCGAGTACGTCATCTTCCGGCCGAGCAAGTCGGACAGCGACGACCACAAAAACCGGCCCAGGATGTTGAACAGGCTCAGCAGCCCCGTGAACCCGGCGCCCATCGCCGCCAGCCGGCCGAGTTCCGTGTCGTCAAGCTGTTCAAAGGGGGCGTCGGTGCCCAGCAGCCGCCCTCCGAAGATCTCCTGCAACATGGGTGATGCCATGCCGATCACGCCGATCCCCGCCGACACGTTGAGGCAGAGCACGAGCCACACGAGCCAGAACTGCCTCGTGCGGCAGGCTTGCGATGCCGTCATCGATGCCGCGGCGGCCGCATCCCGTCGTCCGACGGCGACGGCGCGGTTCGCCGCGACCTTGGGCGACCAGCCTTCGGGAGGGATGCGGTACGCGAACGCGCCGATCATCATGAACACGAAATAGATCGCCGCCAGCACCAGAAAGGACTGCCAGACGCCCACGGTATCGGGTCCTGCAAAAAACTTGATCAGCCTGTCGGCGAGTGGCGAGCCGACCATCGCGCCGCCGCCGAAGCCCATGATCGCCATGCCGGTGGCCATGCCACGGCGGTCCGGAAACCACTTGATGAGCGTCGAGACCGGCGAGATGTAGCCCAGTCCGAGGCCGATCCCGCCGATCACGCCCGATCCCAGCCACATGAGCCACAGCTGGTGCCAATACACGCCTCCCGCTGAGATCACGAGCCCGCCGCACCACAGGCAGGCCGCCACCACCGCAGCCTTCCTCGGGCCGGCCCGCTCGAGCCACGTGCCGAACAGTGCGGCGCTCGAGCCGAGGAATACGAAGAACAGCGTGTACCTCCATCCGAGCAACGGCTTGTCCCAGTCGCAGGTCGTCGTGGTGAGTTTGCCGAGCAGGCCGACCGACTGCGGGCAGTCGATCGAGTGCGTGATGCCGACGGCCTTGGTGAGCGGAATCCAGAACACCGAAAAGCCATAGGCCATGCCGATGCACAGATGCACGCAGAGCGCGGCAGGAGGAACAAGCCAACGATTGAATCCAGGACCGGCGACCGTCCGCCGCTTGTCGAGCAGTTCGAAGCGGGCGTGGGGCATGAGGACCCGAAGGAGTGGGGGAAGTCGGTGGCATCGGAGAATAGAGCGTGATCCGTCGGCATCACAATCGCGTCCTTCGATCGCCGCTTCGATGCCGGCGTTCCGTGGACGAGCATCGCTTTCGGGCGCCATTGGAACGATTGGTATGCTCCTTGAAAGGCATCCCCGGGGCCCGGTCCATGACGCCATCGCGACAGCTTGTCATCGCCTCCCTCGTGTCGCTCATCTGCACGGCGGCGTCCGCACGCGACCTGGAACTCGGCACTCCGTTTCGCGATCACATGGTGCTGCAGCGGGGCAAGCCGATTCCGGTGTGGGGCTGGGCCGAACCGGGCGATGAGGTGACGGTCGCTTTCGCCGAGCAGAGGCGTGTGGCCATGGCCGCGATGGACGGCGCGTGGACCGTCAGGCTCGAGCCGCTGTCTGCGAGCAAGACTCCGGCGTCGCTCACGGTGACTTCGCGGGGCGGTGGCACGATCACCGTGACCGATGTTCTCGTGGGAGAGGTTTGGCTCGGCTCGGGTCAGTCGAACATGAGGATGCAGGTCGCTCGTGCCGATGATTACGAGCGGGAAAAATCAGACGCCGACCTGCCGCTCGTCCGGATGTTCACCGAAGAGTCGCCGGGAGCGTCCACGCCTCAGGATCGCGGCTTGGGAACATGGTCGGTCTGCACGCCCGGCAGCGTCGGGGCGTTCTCGGCCACGCTGTTTTTTTTCGGTCGTGAAATCCACCGGGCGCTCGATGTGCCGGTGGGCCTCATCCACTCGTCGGTCGGCGGCACCCCGATCGAGGCCTGGATCGGAGCCGATGCGCAGCGGCGCTCGCCCGAACTTGCCGCCGCCGTCGCTGCCATCGATGCGGACGGGGAAGCCTTGAGCAGTCCGACGGCCGTCGCGAACCATGGCACGGCAATGGAGCAGTGGCGGGAGAACGCGGCTGCCGCCAGACGAGCCGGCCGTGCCCCGCCGAGACGGCCGAAGGACCCGATCGACAGCCTCAATCGGCGACGACTCGGCTGCCTGTTCAATGGCAAGATCGCACCCCTCGTCCCGTTCGCGATCCGAGGTGTGGTTTGGTACCAGGGCGAAGCCAACGCGCAGAACGGCAGGGCCGAACATTACAGGCACCAGCTTCCGCTGCTTGTGAGCGATTGGCGGGAGCGGTGGGGCGAAGAGCTTCCCTTCGCATGGGTCCAGTTGCCCAACTTCGGCCGTGGGGGTGAGGGCTGGATGGTGGTCCGCGAGGCCATGCTCGAGGGCCTGCGTCTGCCGCGGACCGGGATGGCGATCACCGTCGACATCGGTGACCCGAAAGACATTCATCCGCGCAACAAGCAGGATGTCGGACGACGACTCGCGGCCTGGGCGCTTGCCGACGTGTACGAACAAGACGTGCCCGCCCGAAGCGGGCCTCTGCCGGCGGGCAGCGAAGTCCGCGGAAGCGACGTGGTGTGCCGATTCAGCGAGGACAGGGGGCTTTGCG
>JBJTBB010000203.1:0-2579 GCA_046091125.1 Planctomycetaceae bacterium | reverse complement strand
GATCGCCTGCCGTCGGCGGACGACGTGTCGAGTCCGGTTCAGGCGAATCTCATCATCGAATTGTGTTCGAAGTAATGTGGAGGTCGGGTTGGCTGCTTCATTCCTGCGCCGCGGTGGCGAGGGTTTGGGGTGGACTGGTATTGAATCGGCGCGTTTTTTAGGGAGACGACAAGATGCACGTGCGATGGAGGGGTCTTGAACTTCCAGGTTCGGTCGTGGCGGACGCCCGGACGCTCACGTCGACCTATGGGAAATTCACCGCCGAGCCCTTCGATCGAGGTTTCGGCACGACCGTCGGCAACAGCCTGCGACGGGTGCTTCTTTCGAGTCTCGAGGGCAGTGCCGTCACGCAGATCAAGATCGGCGGAGCGCTCCACGAGTTCACGATGATCAAGGGTGTCGTCGAAGACGTGACGGATATCGTCCTCGCGATGAAGAGTCTCGTCGTCAAGAATCACAGTGATTCCACGCGGGTCCTCTCGGTCTCTCGGTCGACCAAGGGCGTGGTGACGGCGGCGGATATCAAGACCGACGATGCCGTCGAAATCGTCAACAAAGACCTGGTCATCGCGACATTGACTGACGACGTTCCGTTCGAGATGGAAATGGTGATCGAGAATGGGCGGGGGTATGTTCCTGCCGTCGAGCACAGCCCGGAGACCCAGGAAATCGGGATCATTCCGATCGACGCCGTTTTCAGTCCGGTCACACGCGTTCGATACGAGGTCGAAGAGACCCGTGTGGGTCAAAAGACGAACTACGACAAGCTCAGCCTGGAAATCTGGACGAACGGTACGGTCACGCCGGAAATGGCGCTCGTGGAGGCCGCGAAGATCCTGCGGAAGCACCTCAATCCCTTCGTTGGCTACACGGCGCCCAGCGCCGCAGTGCATCTTCCGGCGGAGGCGAGCCTCCTGTCGATTGAGGCACCCCTCGAGGGACGGTTGGGAATGCTTGTCAGCGATCTGCGAATTCCCCGAGCCTCCAACGCACTCGAGTCGGAGGGCATCCGTACGCTCCGCGAGCTTGTGGGTCGAACCCGTGAGCAACTCATCGGGGTTCGGAGCCTCGGCGAGGCCACGCTCGAAGAACTCGAGGACCGTCTGCGGGAACTGGGACTCCACCTGGGCATGCAGGTGCCTGCGGAGAGTTGAACCACCACGTGCTGGGTCCGGAGAGAATCTCCCGCGGCGGCAATTGTTTGAAGACATCGTCGGAAAGGGTTCGAGCATGCGTCATCGTCGTAAAGGTCGCGTTCTTGGCAGGAGTCCTTCGCACCAGCGGGCGCTGTTACGGAATCTGGCCGCTGCGCTCTTTCTGACCGAGAGGGAGGTTGAAGCGGACGACGCGGGCCGACCGAAGATGTCCGGGCGAATCGTGACCACCGTCGCCAAAGCGAAGGAAGTGAGGCCACTCGTCGAACGCTGTATTACGATCGCGAAAAAGGGTCTCGTCGCCCTCGAGGAGGCCCGAGTTTACGAGGCTCCGTCCGAAAGGGATTCACCGGCCTGGAAGCGGTGGAGGTCCAGTGAAGCCTGGCAGGCATGGGCGAAGGCCATGGCCCCGGTAGTGGTGGCTCGTCGGCGGGTCGTCACGCTATTGGGCGACAAGCAGGCTGCGAAAATTCTCTTCGAGCGCGTCGCACCGCGTTACCGTGAACGGCCCGGTGGCTACACCAGGATCCTCAAACTCGCACGGCCTCGACTCGGGGATGCGGGGCCACGGGCCATTCTCGAGCTCGTTCAGGATCCCCTGGCAAGTGCTGCCTCGGCACCCAAAGTGTCCAGTCGCCGTCGATAAGGGTCGATGATATCCGTCGGAGTGTCAAATTCCGACGGATTCCCAAGATTCCCCTGGAATCACGGACGTGTGGTCGGGGTGACAGCCATGCCTGGAGTCGAGCGCGGTCTGAAAATGAAATGGCCTTTCTGGGGGTGTCGGCCGGTATCGGCTATTTGGCTGGTGGAACGGTTGGCTAGAATTTCCTGGCTCGATCGGATTCGACCCAGCCGTGCGTCGAGTCGAGTCACCGCCCACATCACCGGATGAGGAGTTTGCAGCATGCCGGAAACACGCGCGAGGTTCGACCGTGAGCGGGGAGTTCTGAGTTCCTCCGATGTTCCCTTTGGAGTCGTTCAAGGTCCTTGTGATCCAGCAGGTCGTGTTGTGCCAGCGCCCGGGGCATCCGTGAGCCGATCGGTGGCGTCGTGTGCCATCGCCGGGATCGCCATCATGGTGGCGTCAGTTGCGTTTGCGGCCGACGATTACGGAATTCCGCAAGTCTCGCTCATCAATGAAAAGGTCGAAGCAGGCTGGCGGGAGAATGGCATCAAGCCGTCGAAGCCCGCAACAGATGGAGAATGGTGCCGACGGATCCATCTCGACCTCATCGGTCGTATTCCGAATCTGGAGGAACTTCAGCGATTTCTTGCCGATTCCACGAAGGAAAAGAAGGCCGTCGTTGTTGACCGACTCCTGGGAGAGGAATACGAGGAGGAATATGCCCGACACTGGACCGGCATCTGGACGACCATCCTCATTGGCCGGGACGTCGAGAACGAAATGGTCAACCGTGCTGG
>JBJTBB010000202.1:0-4728 GCA_046091125.1 Planctomycetaceae bacterium | reverse complement strand
CAAGCCCCCCGTGACCGCCGAAGACGACAAGGACAAGGACTGACCGATGCCGCTGATCCCCTACGTGATCGAGAAGAGCGGCCGCGAAGAGCGGGCGATGGACATCTACTCGCGCCTGCTGAAGGACCGCATCGTGTTCCTCGGCAGCCAGGTCAATGACGAGGTGGCCAATGCCATCGTCGCGCAGATGCTCTTCCTGCAGTCGGACGATCCGAAGTCCGACATCCACCTGTACATCAACTCGCCGGGCGGCAGTGTGACGGCGGGCCTCGCAATCTACGACACGATGCAGTTCGTGACCTGCGACGTCGCCACGTACTGCATCGGACAGGCGGCCTCGATGGGCGCGGTCCTTTTGACCGCTGGCGCCAAGGGCAAGCGTCGGGCGCTGCCCAATGCCCGCATCATGATCCATCAGCCCCTTGCCGGAATGGAGGGCACGGCCGAGGAGATCATGATCCACGCCAAGGAATTCAAGAACGTCAAGCACAAGCTCAACAACATCCTGCTCAGACACACCGGTCACCCACTCGAGAAAATCGAGGAGGACACCGATCGTGACCGGTTCATGTCGGCCGAGGAGGCGAGGGAGTACCGCCTGATCGACGACGTGATCGAGCGGATGCCGACGGTGAATACGGAGGGTTAGGAATACTAAGGATTGGAAGGCAAGCCGGGATCAATCCGAACCATATCGCCATCACGGATGACGGCAGGCTGATTCGGAGACCAGTCGTTCAAGTATCGGAAGGCCGAAGACGGAACGGGGCGCAAGGAGGCGCGTCATGGAACGTTCGACGGACGATCATCGCTTTGCAGCCCGAGTGGGCATGCACCACTCCAAATGCTTCTGGAGATCTTTCACGGTCTGCCCGTTGCTCGCCACCCTTCTTGTGGCCGGCTGCCGAAGCGATATCAATCAGCAACTCCTCGAGCGGGAACTCCGCTTGCAGGAGGACCAGATCTATCGACTGCAGGATGAACTCCACCAGAAGTGTGCGAGGCTCGATCGGGAGATCGTCGAAAACTCGTCGCTCCGCCGACAGCTCGGTATGCCGGAAGGCACCACCAACGGGCAGCCGGCCCGTCGACTGCCGGCCCGCGCCGCCCCTGCATCGGCCGGTCCGGGCGGACTGACGCCACCGAAGATCGAATTCGTGCCGCCGCCGTCGGGGATCGGAACCGGGAACACCCTGCAGCCGCCTTCGTTGAAACCGCCGACGGGGGAGGGACTCCCTCCTGCCGCCATCAGCCCCACGCCGCAGGGTGCCTCGACGCTGCCATCGTCGCCGGCGCCCGGAGCGACGATCGACACCGGCGCCCGAACGCGCTCCGCAGCGGGTGCGGATGAATCGGATGGGCCGGCTTTCGCCCCATCCCCGACGACCCTGCCCATCGAGCCGGCGGGCAGGGCGGCATCGGCAACCCCGATCCGGAGGCTCTCCTACGAGGAAAGCCTCGCTGATCAGGACGTGATCGTAAGGATCGTGCTGAATGCTTCCCGCAGCGGACCGTTCGACGCGGACTCCGACGGACGGGCTGAGGGTCTGGCCGTGGTATTCGAACCCCGTGATGCCGACGAGCGGCTGGTGACAGCGGTCGGCGACGTCGTCCTCTCCGCATACGATCCGATGTCGGCATCCGGTGCGCCGATCGCCGTCTGGGAAATCCCGGCCCGTCAGGCCGTGGAGCATTTTCGCCGGTCCTCGAGGGCCCGAGGCCTCCACTTCGTGCTCAATTGGCCCGGGGAACCACCCACGGGTTCGACGATCCGGCTCAAGACACGGCTGACGACCTTCGAGGGTCGATCGTTCGAGGACGAGGCCGTCCTGTCCCAGATCACTCCGTGACGAACCGCACCCTCACGATCATCCGGAAGATGACACGGAACTGACCGGGCCCGCGGTGTTTAAAGACCGCGGTCCTCGAGGAAGTTGAGCAGATCGGCAACGCGATTGGAGTAGCCCCACTCGTTGTCGTACCAGCTCACGACCTTCACGAAATTGCCCATGCCGATCGTGTCGATCGCCGAGAAGATCGAACTGTGGGGATCTCCCCTGAGGTCGGTCGAAACAAGTGGTTCGTCCGAGTAGCGAAGAATGCCCGCCAGAGGTCCCTCCGCCGCCTTCTGCATCTCGGCGTTGATGGCCTCCGGAGAGGCCTCCTTGCCGAGGATCGCGGTGAAGTCGACGACGCTCACCGTCGGGACTGGGACCCTGAAGGCCATGCCCGTGAATTTGCCCTTGAGTTCCGGAAGAACGAGGCCGACGGCCTTGGCCGCTCCCGTGCTCGACGGCACGATGTTCATCGCAGCTGCACGGGCATCCCGCAGATCCTTCGCGGCCGTATCGACCGTCTTCTGAGAATTGGTATAGGCATGCACGGTTGTCAGAAGGCCTCGCTCGATCCCGAAGGCCTCGTGCATCACCTTCGCCACCGGCGCCAATCCGTTGGTCGTACACGACGCATTTGAGACAACGTGGTGCTTGGCGGGGTCGTACATGTGGTTGTTCACGCCGAGCACGATCGTCAGGTCCTCGTTCTTGGCGGGCGCCGAGATCACGACCTTCTTGACACTGTCCCGCTTGTGGGCGACGGCCTTGGTGGCGTCGGTGAAGAAACCAGTGCTCTCGACGACGTTCTGCACACCTTCGCTGCCCCAGGCGATCGCCCCCGGATCCCGCTCGGCGAAAACCTTGATCTTGCGGCCGTCGACCACGAGGTCGTTGCCGGAGTACCCAACCTTTCCGCGGAAGGGTCCATAGTTGGAGTCGTAGGCCAGCAGATGGGCATTGGTCTGGGCGTCGGTCAGATCGTTGATGGCCACCACCTGCACGTCGCCGTTGAGGCCGAATTTTTCGTAGATCGCGCGGTAGGTGAGGCGACCGATGCGGCCGAATCCGTTGATGCCGACTCGAATGGACACAGCTGTGATTCCTTTGTCGCTCTGGGGATGACGCGTGGGTGACGAAACGTCGGGAATATACACCCACCGCAGCACGGGCGGTAGGATGCTGTCACGATGACCCAGCCCGTGATCGAACTCGTCGACGTCATCAAGGAATTCACCCTCCCCGATGGGGAGCGGTTGCGGGTACTCGACGTGCCCCGATTCGCTCTCGAAGCGGGCGAACAAGTCTCGCTCGAGGGCCGCAGCGGCTCGGGCAAATCCACGCTTCTGAACGTGATCTCGGGCATCCTGCGGCCCGACTCGGGGCAGGTCTGCATCGACGGCCTCGACATCGCCGTGCTGCCGGAGGCCACTCGCGACAGGGCACGGGCCGATCGACTAGGAATGGTCTTCCAGTCCTTCAATCTCCTGCCAGGCTTCACCGCCCTCGAGAACGTGCTCGTCGCGATGTCCTTCGGCTCCTCCAAGCCCGACCGTAGCCGGGCAGTGGGGCTCCTCGAGTCGGTTGGTCTCGGACACCGGCTCTCGCACCGGCCCGCCCATCTGAGCGTCGGCGAGCCGCAGCGGGTGGCCGTTGCGCGGGCGCTTGCCAACAAACCGCGGGCCATCCTGGCGGATGAGCCAACGGCGAGCATCGACCCGCATCACCAGGACCGCGTGATCGATCTGTTGCGCACGAGCTGTCGCGAGCAGGCCGTGGCGCTCCTCCTCGTGACGCACGCGCCGGAGGTGGCATCCCGTTTCGAAAGACGCCTTCGCATCGAGGACTTCAACCGTGCTGTCGGACACGTCTCGCTGAAGGGACCGGGGGCCGCACCATGACTCTCATCGGCATCGCCTGGCGCAACATCCGCCAGCGGGCGGTCACGAGCGGTCTGACCGCCCTTTCACTGGCGCTGGGGGTGGCGCTCGTCGTGGCCACGCTCGTCACCGGCTCGATCGTGCGACGGGCGTTTTCATCGGGAACCGGACTCGGCTACAACATGATCATCGGCGCCAAGGGCAGCCCGCTGCAGCTGGTCCTCAACAGCGTCTATTACATCTCGAGGCCGATCGAGAATCTCCCCTGGCGCGTCTACGAAGAGTTTTTGCCGGCTGGATCGCGACCGGACGGCGAGGATGGCGCGTTCGCCTCGAGCACCGCCGTGGCCGTGCCCATCTGCATGGGTGACTACTGGCGCGGCTAGCGGGTGATCGGAACGAACGCGTCGATGTTAGAACGCCTGCAACGAGGGGCAGGGGAGGCGTATCGCTTTTCCTCCGGCCGCAACATGCTCGACTCGAATTTCTTCGAGGGAGTGGTCGGCGCCGAGGTGGCGGCGCGACACCGCCTCTCGGTCGGTGATTCCTTCGCCCCGACCCACGGTGCCGACGACGGTCCCATTCACGATCCATTCGAACTCGTCGGCATCCTCTAACGAACCGACACGCCGGTCGACAGGGGCGTGTTCGTGAACATGGAGGGGTTCTACCTTCAGGATGGGCATGCCAAGCCGCTCGGGGACTCGGACGATTCCGCTCCCAACACCGATTCCCCGACTCGGCCGGCTCCATCAGACCCGCCGGACGGTGAACCGGAAGGTTCGAGCAAAACGGTCGTACCGCCGCCCTCTGCCAACGGTCGGGCGGCGCTTCCCTATGAGCAGCGGGAAGTGACGGCGGTCCTTCTCGAGACCGCTTCGGGGCCGGGGATGCTGCCGGAGCTCACGGCCATGCTGATCCGACCTACCATCAACGAGGGCCCCGACGCGCAGGCCGCGGAGCCCGTGCGAGAAATCAGACAGCTGCTCGACCTGTTCGTCCGGCCGCTGGAATTG
>JBJTBB010000201.1:0-13027 GCA_046091125.1 Planctomycetaceae bacterium | reverse complement strand
GCGGTGCTCCTAACGGACGCCATGAAAGGCTGCTTTTCCTGGGGTATCTTCAAGGTGTGCCCGAGCCCTGCCTGCCGGCTTTGCGCTCTCGCGTGGCTCTGGACAGGGGTAGCCTTCGCATCGAGGACCTCGTCATCTTGCTCGCGGAGCATCTTGGAGGCTCCGCGACAACGGTTCTCTGCGGGGGCAGGACGACGCTCCACGATGTCCTACGCACCATGCTCCTGCATCCGGTACGCCACGAGACGGACACGGCTGTTCGCTGGACATTGACCGAGCGCGACCCATTCCCATCTCCGGAATCCGTCGATCTATGGCAGGCCTGCGTCGAATCGGTGTCGGGCTTCCGGCCGTTCGGCACGTCAGGGAAACCGCCGGTTCGTCATCGGGATCTGGTGCTCGCGGTCCGACCGTCGCTCGACACTGATCGGCTCGTTCATCCACACCTCGTGCGGTTCCTTGCGGCCTTCCTGGATCAGGGCGTGGCAGCCTGGCCGATGCCTGACCGCGAGCGGGGAATGCTGTTCGGCGTCGCGTCGGTGGGGAGCGTCCGCGGCTCACCGAACGAACCCTGGAATAGGCCACTCGTGGACCGTTGGGGTCGGATTCTCGCGCGTTTCCGTGATTCGGAGGATGCGGAGAACATCGCCACCGGCGTGGCCGTTGAGGAACTCGTCGCCCTGGGTGTCCCTCCGGATGCGTGGCATGACCACGTCCTGGATTCACTCGTGGCGATTCGAGGATGGGCCGGACTGGTTCGACAGCTGGAACTGCGGCCCGATCGCGCTCCGGTCGATCCCGTACCGGCGAGGCTGATGGACCTGCTGGCCGTGAGACTCGTGTTCGATCGCGCCGCGACCGACTGGGTCGCACGATCCCTCGAACCACCCGGAGTGGTCGACGAGGGCGGAGGACGACTCGGTCGCCTGTGGACCGAACTGCGTGACCGCCATCCTGGCGCCCGAGCCGCCGAGTGTCCGGCCGACGGGCAGCCGGGCAGCGTCGCCCGTGCCTACCTGCTCCATCAGGTCTTCGATCTTCTCGGCATCACCGCGTCCGACGTTCGATCGCTCGGCGAGAACGACGTACTGGCGCTCGAGCAGGCGGTGTCATCCTTCGACGCCGTCGCCCGGCGGCATCTGTTTCACCTCGCCTACGAGCGGCGGTACCGGAGTCAGATTCTCGATGCCCTCGGGGTGAGGGCTCGTGTCACCTCTCGTCCCTCGGCCATCCGACCGGAAGTGCAGGCGGTGTTCTGCATCGATGACCGGTGCGAGTCGTTTCGTCGGCACCTCGAGGAGATCCGCCCTGCCGTCGAAACATTCGGTGCGGCAGGGTTTTTTTCGGTGCCGATGATCTATCGCGGGCTCGACGATTGGCACGCGACGCCCTTGTGTCCGCTGCCCGTCCGTCCGTCCCACACGGTCCACGAGGTCCCCGAGGACGGGGCCGATCGGGATTATGCCCGCCGAAGGATGTTCCGACAGCGGATGGGATGGGCGCGCAAGGCGGCTTCGAGCGGCTCCCGTACGCTCCTGCTCGGGGGACTTCTCACGAGCGTCGGCGGTGCCGTCGCCGCGGTGCCGTTGGTGGCCCAGGTGCTGTTTCCGCGGCTGGCGGCGATCGCCGCCGATCGTGCCGTTCGTTTCGCCCGCCTCGCCGTTCCCTCGCGGTTGCACTTACGCCGTGTCGGTGAGGAACGCCTGCCGGATGGCACGTTCGCCGGCTTCAGTGTCGACGAGATGGCCGCGGCCGTGCGGGACCTGCTTGAAACGGTCGGCCTCGCCCGAAAGGGTCCGGAGACGGCCGACGGCTCAGGTCGCCTCGCCCGATTCGTCGTGATCGTTGGACACGGGTCGACGAGCCTCAACAACCCGCACGAGAGCGCCTACGACTGCGGCGCCTGCGGCGGTGGACGGGGCGGACCCAACGCTCGTGCGTTCGCGATCATGGCGAACGATCCCGACGTCCGGAGGCGATTGGCCGACGGGGGACTCCTGATCCCTGACGACACGCGCTTCGTGGGAGGCATGCTCGATACCTGCATGAGCCGCGTCACCTGGTACGACACAGCCTCACTGCCCCCCACGCACGCCGAAGAATTCGAAGCTCTCCGCATGGCATTCGATGAGGCCGGTCGTCGTGATGCCCGCGAACGGTGTCGACGATTCGAGTCGGTGGCGCTCGGGCTCTCCGAAGAAGATGCCCTGCGCAAGGTGCAGGGGCGGTCGTGCGACCTCGCACAGGTTCGACCCGAGTACGGACATGCCAGCACGGCCATCTGCATCGTTGGGCGACGGAGCCGGACGCGTGGGCTATTCCTCGACCGGCGTTCGTTCCTCATGTCGTACGACCCGAACCACGATGCCGACGGGGAGATCCTCGAGCGGATCCTCGCAGCCGTGGGGCCTGTGTGCGGCGGCATCAGCCTCGCGTACATGTTCTCCCGGATCGATCCGACCGTGTACGGAGCAGGCACGAAACTGCCGCATAACCTGACGGGCCTCGTCGGCGTGATGGATGGTCATGCCGACGATCTTCGAACGGGCCTGCCACTCCAGGGGGTCGAGATCCATGAGCCGATGCGTCTGCTCATGATCGTGGAAGCCCCGATCGAGCGGATCGCGCGGGTGGTCGAACGACTGCCCGCGGTGAAGGCCCTCGTCTGGAACCGGTGGATCCAGTTGGCCGCATGGGATCCCGAGTCATCGGACATCGCGATTCACGACGGCCTCGGGGAGCATGGCTTCTCTCCCTACAAGCAGGATCTCACGTCGCTCCCGCGAGTGGCCACTTCGGCCGCATGGTACGGCGGCACACGTGACCACTTGCCTCCAGCACTTATTGGAGACTTTCCGTGATCGGCCCATGGCTCCTTGCCGCGGCGTTCCCCACCGCCCACGAAGCCGTGGCCGCGCTTGTATCGCTCGAACTGATCGCTCCGGCCGCGGCGCTCGCTTCGATCGGGCTCACCGCGATCGTGGGCTTTCCGCTGTCTGAGCGGATGACGACCAGGCTCGTGGGAGCGGGATTCGGCTTGGGATTTCTGGCGGCTCTCGCGACACTCGCAGTGCTGGCGTGCCGCGGGTTCGCTCCCGAGGTCGTGCACCTGGGAACGCTCTTCGATGTGGGGCACCACGCCGCGACGATCGAACTGGTGGCCGACGGGTTGTCGGTGCCCTATGTCTGCTTCTCCACTGGGCTATGCGTTCTGGTGAACGCGTTCGCCGGTCGTTATCTCCACCGGGAACCTGGATTCACCCGCTTTTTCGTGCTTCTCGCACTCTTTTGCACCGGCATGAACCTGATGGTGCTCGCTGGAAGCATCGACGTTCTCTTCGCCGGCTGGGAATGCATCGGCATCTCCTCGACGCTGCTGATCGGCTTCTTCCATGAGCGACGAAACGCCGTCGATGCGGCGATCCGGGCCTTCGTGACCTACCGCATCTGTGATACGGGGATCCTCGCCGCCAGCGTCGTCATCCACAAGGCGGTCGGCTCGGGTGACTTCGAGCGGATCTTCGCGAACGCCTGGCCGCAGGCAGAGTGCCTCGTCTCCCCTTGGACGGCGACCGCCGTCGCGGGCCTGCTCGTATTTGCCGCGCTGGGCAAGAGCGGGCAGGTACCGTTCTCAGGCTGGCTGCCTCGGGCGATGGAAGGGCCGACACCCTCGAGCGCCATCTTCTACGGCGCCCTGTCCATCCATGCGGGAGCCTACCTACTGTTGCGCTTCGAGCCATTGCTCGATGCTTCTCCAGCCATGGCCTGGACCCTCTTGGCCATCGGGGCCGGCACGGCCGTGCATGCCGCCCTGGTCGGCAGCGTGCAGACCGATCTCAAGGGAATGCTCGCCTACGCGTCGATGACGCAGGCGGGGCTGATCCTCGCGGAGATCGGAATGGGGCTGCGGATCGTGCCGCTCGTGCATATCGTCAGCCATGCGATCCTGCGCAGCCTCCAGATCCTGCGAAGCCCTTCGGCACTGCACGATCGGCACGCGTTGGCCGCATCGCTCGGAGGCCCCCCGGGCCGTGGTGGATGGTCCCCGCTGTCGCTTCTACCGGTTCGGTTCGGAAGATGGCTCTATCGAGTCGCGCTTGAACGCGGCTTCGAGGAGATGCTCGTCCGACGGTGGTTCGTCGATCCAGTCCTCCGCGTGCTCGAAGCGGCATGGCACTCTGAGCAGCGCATCACCGGCTTTCTTTCGCGCGAGGCGGGAGCCAGGGAGGAACCTCCGCGATGACGCCACTCGAGCAGGGCATGATGGTCGCCATCGCGGTCACGGTGCTCTCGCCCCTCCTGGGGATCGCCAGTCTCCGGCTGATTGGAGAGAGGGTTCATCCACGACTGCCCGTCGTCGTCGCAACGCTTCTGTCCTTCTCCGCGACGATCGTGCTCGCCGTTCTCTGGCAATCACACGATGAGAGGCCCCTGACGTTGGGGCCGCGCCTGGCCGGTGGATCCCTCGTGGTCATCGACGGGCTCACAACCGTGCTGCTGCCATACGCGACACTCATCGACCTGGCGATCGTTTTGGCAGCGCCGACCAGGGCCATGGCCGCCCCACGGATGCGTCGCATGCTGGCCGCGGCGGCGGCAACCTTCGCGACCGTCTGCACGGCACACCCGGCCGCACTGGTGCTTTTGTGGATCGCGACCGCCCGGTTCACCTGGAGGGCCGTGCGCGGCCAACCGGGGTGCCTCCCGGTCGCCCGGCTGTTCGGCCGCGTCATGACCGTGGCTGCCGCCTGTTTCGCCCTCGGGACGACACTGCTTGTGGCCGATCCCCCCTGGGAGCCGGCGAGCGGTTGGGTCGGCGCCGTGGGGGGCTGGCTCGTAGCCTTGGCCGTCATGATGCGAAAGGGAATCGTGCCCTTCCACTCCTGGTATCCGGCGCTCTACCGACACGTACCGGTGGGAACAGCCCTGGCCTTCACGATGCCGCAGGTTGGCACCTACACGGCCGTCCGGCTGCTCGTGGGCCACGCCGATGGTGTTGGCATGGACCTGGTCGTCCTCGCGCACGCCGCGCTTGTGACCGCCGCCTACGGGGCGGCGCTGGCCATGATTCAGCGGGATGTGCGGGGCCTGCTGGGGACGATCGCCATGAGCCAGACGGCGATGGTGCTCGCCGGCCTCTCGGGAACCGTGCCCATGGAGCTCACAGGAGCACTCGCTGTATGGATCTCGAGCGGGCTGGCACTGACCGGCATGGGACTGGTCGTCTGGTCCCTCGAAAGCCGTGGCGGTCCCATTGCCCTCGACACGCTGCAGGGCCGTTACGCCGACGCACCGGCGTTGGCAACGTTCCTGCTGCTCTTCGGTCTCGCGAGCCTCGGCTTCCCCGGCACGCTTTCATTCGTGGCCGACGACCTGATCGTGTCGGGCAGTCTCGACGACCAACTCCACGTCGGACTACTCGTGATCGCCGCCACAGCCTGCGGTGGCATCGCCGTCGTGCGGGGCTGGTTCCTCGTCTTCGGGGGTCCCATCCTGCCGGATGCGCCTCGACACGTGATGCTCCCGAGGGAGCGAGCGCCGCTGTTGGTCTTGCTGGTGATGCTCATCGTCCTGGGACTCTATCCCGGCCCGCTCGTCACGTCGCTCGAATCCGTCGCCGGATCGTTGCTTTCGTCGCGCGGGACCGAGGACGGTCGCCCCGCCGTCACCGATGAGCACGACACCGACCATCACATCCCTCCCAACGAAGCGTCCCAACACCCTCGAACGAAGGATCTGTCAGATGAATGACTATCCGAACTCCACGGTGAATCGAGAGCAGGTGATCGACGTGCCTCGAGGGGACTCGCGGGGATTCCTGCACCACCTGAAGGCCGACGCGACCAGCGGCTTTTTCGTGTTTCTCATCGCCCTTCCACTGTGCCTCGGCATCTCGCTCGCCAGTGGTTTCCCGCCAGTCGCGGGGGTCTTCACAGCGATCGTCGGGGCAGTCATCACGACGTTTCTCTCCAACTCCGAACTCACGATCAAGGGGCCGGCCGCTGGTTTGATCGTGATCGTGCTCGGGGCGATGCAGTCCTTCGGTTTCGATTCGGGCCTTCCCCTCGACGCCCCCGCAAATGTCCATGCCTATCGGATGACCCTCGCCGTGGGCTGCGTCGCGGGCCTGGTGCAGATTGCCTTCGGCATGCTGCGGGCGGGCACCCTCAGCGAGTTCTTTCCCACGGCCGTGGTCCACGGGATGCTCGCGGCCATCGGCTTCATCATCTGCTTGAAGCAACTGCCGGTGGTGTTCGGCCAGAAGGCCTCGGGGGAACCGCTCGAGATCCTCTGGGAATTACCGGAGACCATCACACACCTGAATCCTCTTATCACCGTCATCGGCCTCGTGAGCCTGGCGATTCTTTTCGGATTTCCTCTCATCAAGTCGCGGCTGAGGCCTGCTTGGTTGAGGATGGTGCCCGCTCAGTTGATCGTGCTCGCAGTTGCGGTGCCGATGGGCTTGTGGTTCGACTTGGGTCACGACCACACCTATTCGTTCCTGGGACACAAATACAACGTCGGTGAATCGTTCCTGGTGAATGTTCCCGGCAACCTGGCCGCCACCGTGACGACACCCGATTTTTCCGTGTTCACCTCCGCCACCACGCGAACGGCAGGTGTCTGGTGGGTTGTGATGTTCTCCCTGGTCGGAAGCGTTGAGTCGCTGCTCTCGGCCAAGGCGATTGACCTCCTCGATCCGTGGCGGCGCAAGACCAATATGAACCGCGATCTTCTCGCGGTGGGCGTGGCCAACGTGGCAGCCGCGTCGCTCGGCGGCCTGCCGATGATCTCGGAGATCGTTCGCAGCAAAGCCAACATCGACAACGGCGCTCGGACACGATTTGCCGATCTCTGGCACGGCTTGTTCCTGCTCGCCTTCGTGGCGCTCATGCCATGGGCTATCCATCGCATCCCGTTGGCCGCCCTGGCCGCGATGCTCGTGTACACGGGCTTCCGGCTTGCCTCCCCGCGGGAGTTCATCAACGTCTTTGCGATTGGTTCGGAGCAGTTATTGATCTTCGTGACGACGATCGTGGGGGTACTTGCGACCGACCTGCTGATGGGCGTTGGCATCGGCATCCTGGTGAAGTTCGGGGTCCACGCGATCAATGGCGTGCCACTCTCGTCCTTCTTCAAACCCTTTCTCAGCGTGACGACGCTCGACGACAACACGGTCCAGATCAACGCCAACGGGTCAGCCGTGTTCACCAACTGGATTCCCTTCCGACGTCAGATCGAACAACTCGGACTCGTGCAGCACAACAACGTCGTCGTCAACCTCGCGGGGACGGTGCTCGTCGACCATAGCGTGATGGAAAAACTCCATGAGCTCTCGTTGGACTTTGAGCAGGAGGGGCTTCGGCTTGACGTCGTGGGACTCGATGCCCATCGCCAACTCTCTTCACATCCGTACGCGACCCGAAAACGGGTGACCACGCCCATGCGTCGGATCACGGTCGTGGCGGCGTCCGCGATCGAGAACGAACTCGTGCGGGCTGTCCGCGACGAGGGAGCCAGCGGCTACACGGCGGCCCCCTGTCACGGCGGCGGCCGCAGCGACTCTCCGCAGGGAGGGCGGCCGCTCGTGCGGTTCGAGACGATCGTTCCGGCCGAGATCGCCTCCCGCGTGCTCGACGCCCTCCGAGGCCGTCGATTTGCCGACGTACGCATGACGGTCTGGATCGAGCCGGTCGATGTCCTGCGTCTCGAACAGTTCTAGCCGCTCCCGGGCCGACTGGGAGCCGACATGAATCACGATACAGTTAGAGGGTCTCTGTCCGTGGTCACCCGGACCCCGCCGACCCCATGCCGCGTCACCTTATCGTCGTCCTCGGTGATCAACTCGATAGGGGTAGCGCCGCGTTCGACGGCTTCGACCACCGTCGCGATGCCGTCTGGATGGCCGAGGTCTCCGGGGAGTCGACCCATGTCTGGACCCACAAGGCGAGGATCGCCGTCTTCCTTTCCGGAATGCGACATTTCCGTGACCGTCTCGTGGCCGAAGGGTTCGACGTCCAGTACCGGTCGCTCGGCCCGGCCGATGAGGCGGCGGGGCCAACACCGGCCTCGGCCCGTCCGACATCGGGTGCAAGCAGGGCATCGAAGCGGCGGCCGTCCACGGAGCCGACGACGCTGGCCGAGGCACTCGCAGAGACTCTCGCGAGTCTGCGACTGGCGGGAAGACTTCCCGAGAAACTGATCGTCGTCGAGCCTGGAGAATGGAGGGTTCGGCACATGCTCGTCGCCGAGGCGGCGGCGGCTCGCATTCCGATCGAGGTTCGTCCGGACCGCCACTTCTTTCTCTCGCACGACGACTTCGCAGCCCACGCCGCCGGCCGGAAACAGTTGCGACTGGAGTACTTCTACCGGCCGATGCGCGAGCGATTCGACGTGCTGATGGAGCATGGCGAGCCCGCGGGCGGCCGATGGAATTACGACGCCGAGAACAGGGGCGCCTTTCCCAGATCGGGCCCCGGGAAACTCCCGAAGCCTGTCAGATTCGAACCCGACGCGGTGACCAACGGGGTGATCGAACTGGTCGAGAAGCGTTTTTCATCCCATCCGGGAAGCATCGCGGCCTTCGATTGGCCGGTGACGCCCGCAGAGGCCCGGGTAGCGCTCGATGACTTCATCGCCCACCGACTCGGTTCCTTTGGCACCTATCAGGACGCGATCTGGACCGGCGAACCCTGGCTCTACCACTCGCGGCTCTCGCAGGCGATGAATCTGAAATTGCTCGACCCGCGCGATGTCGTGACTGCGGCGGAGCGGGCATGGCGGGAGGGACGCGCACCTCTCGAAGCGACCGAAGGTTTCGTCCGGCAGGTGCTCGGCTGGCGGGAGTACGTGCGCGGGATCTACTGGCGCTTCATGCCGGAGTACGAGTCGCGGAACGCCCTCGAAGCCGACCGGCCGCTGCCGGGTCTCTACTGGACGGGCGACACCGAGATGGCCTGCCTCCGCGACGCGGTTCACCAGACGCTCCAGTACGGCTATGCCCACCACATCCAACGACTGATGGTCACGGGGCTCTTTGCACTGCTCTTTGGAGTGGATCCACGGGAGGTGCATCGCTGGTATCTCGCTGTCTACGTCGATGCGGTCGAGTGGGTCGAGCTGCCAAACACGATCGGGATGAGCCAGTTCGCCGACGGTGGTGTCATGGCATCGAAGCCCTACTGTGCGAGCGGCGCCTATATCGACCGCATGAGCAACGCCTGCCGCGGGTGCCGCTACGATCCCGGGAAGGCGACCGGTCCGGACGCCTGCCCGTTCACCACGCTCTACTGGGACTTTCTCGCCCGACACCAACAACGACTCTCGCGCAATCAGCGGATGACGATGCAACTGAAGAATCTCGGCAGGAAGACCGCCGCCGAGCTACGGTCGATCCGCCGGCAGGCCGAGTCACTGCGCGACACCCTGCCACCGGCATCCGGCACCAGGAGAAACACGTCGTGAGTCTGCAGGTGAATCCGGCCCGGATCGGGATCCTCACCGTCTCCGATCGGGCGAGCCGTGGGGAGTATGCCGACGAGGGAGGTCCCGCGATCCACGCCTATCTCGACGAGGTGCTCGCCTCGGACTGGGATCCGGTCAGTCGGATCGTTCCCGACGAGGCGTCGGCCATCGAGGTGGCGATTCGGGAGCTCGCGGCGGCCGGCTGCTGTCTCGTGGTGACCACAGGGGGGACGGGCCCGGCTCCACGCGATGTGACCCCGGAGGCCACCGAGCGGGCCTGCTCGAAATTGCTTCCCGGCTTCGGCGAACGGATGCGACAGGTTTCGCTCGCTCACGTACCCACGGCGATCCTTTCGAGGCAGACCGCGGGCGTCTGCGGCTTTGCGCTGGTCGTAAACCTGCCGGGTCGGCCGCGCAGCATTCGCCAGTGCCTCGACGCGGTCTTTCCGGCGATCCCCTACTGCATCGACCTCATTCACACGGGCCAGCCACATCCGCCCCATCTCGAAACGAGGCCCGAGCGAATGGTGGCCTTCCGCCCGGGCTGAGAGACCACCGGCCGCGACGTTATTCGTCGGCGGATTCGGTCGTCAGCGCCCGTGCAGCCTCGGGCCGTTGGTCGCGGCAAAGACAGCAGCGTTCCTCGACGGACCATTCCACGGCCGGCACCCTCCGCTTGACCTCCTTCTTCTCGGGCACCCGCCTGGTGATGATCTCCTGACAGGTCGGCTTCCAGAGCCAGCACGTCCAGCAGCCGCACTGATCGTGGTGCCGACGCGTTCCGCAGAAGATGCTCGGCCCCGGGATGCAGACCGTCTCGCAACGGTAGCCCCAGCAGATTTTCGTGATCTCCTTCTCGGTACGCGTGCGCACGCAGACCTTCCTCACACCACGGCAGTCGCCACACCGATCACAGTGGCCATCTGGTCGCCATGGCTTGGCCATCGCGGAAGGAGTCACCGTGGCCGGATAGTCGTTGCACGCGGGTGCAGGCTCCACCGGCGGAGGAATCGTGATCGGCTCCGGTGCAACCGGCGCGTCGCCAGGCACGGCATGACCGGATCGAACCGACACGCAGAGGCAGGCGAGGATCACCGGCCAGGTGACCATCGCGTTTCTGGACACGTGCGTGGAACCCATGGCAAACCCTCCGATTCGGTGACGAACACCATCGCGGCGGTCAGAACTCGACCTGGAACCTCGTGCCGTAGATGTCGAATGGCGCCGCGACGTAGCCGACCTACTCGGGCAGGCTGCGGATCCAGTTGACCTGCACCTTCGCGAACCGGTTCCAATACCAGTTCACGCCGACCGTCGACTGATTGATGATTCCGGCGTTCGGCGATGGAGGCGGGCCGGCGGCATCGGAGAGTTGGTTCTCCGGACGGACGTTGACGCCCGAGAGATCCACATACGACCAGCGTGCCGCCACCTCCCAGGCGCCCCAGCCACGAATGCGTCCCTTCCGGCCCGTGCCGAAAAAGGGCGTGTACGGGACGACCGTGTAGTCGAAGGCGCCCACCTGCTTGAGATAGGCGATGGCCTCGCCGGTGAGCATGTAGCCACACTGGAAGTAGGCGGCCGGCTGCATGATCGTCGGCCCGCCGAATTGGTTCACCGCGGCGAGAAGCGCCTCCGTCTGGAAGTGTGCCCGTCCGTAACTGCCCGCGAGTTCGAGGTGTACGTCGTGAAAGTCATTGGTCAGGATGCGGCCCGTGTCGAGCACGATCGGCGTACCCGCTCCACTGATGCCAAGACCCGTGGCATCACCGACGAAGAATTCGGGGATGATCGCTGATCGGTAGGTCTTCGCGAAGAGTCCCCGCGTATCGGGTGAACCGCCCGGCGTGCCATAGCGGTACCCCGCACCCACGTGGAGCAAATACCGGTCATCGGCGAGGTCGTCGTAGTACAGCAGGTGTGTGATCCGGGAGGCGAAGCCGATGCCACCGTCGTCACCGATCTCGGCACCGTTTCGGTTGTCGCCGATCGTGCTGTAGAGGGTCTCGCTGCCGTTCCAGAAGGTGAGTCCGGTCGCGTAGACGCTATAGGCCCACTCCGTCCGCTCGTCCTCGGTCATGGAGTAGGCCATGACGCCCACGCGACGAAATGGCTCCACCGCCTGGAAGGCCACACTTCGTTCCAGAAACTCGAAGTGCCGGATGCTCGTCCAGCTCTCCATCGTCCCCGGCTGACGAAACTGTCCGATGCGGACCGTACCGAAAAAGGGAATCTGCTCCTGCTCGCCCCAGACATCCATGAAACTCGGGCGCCCAGCCTGCGCGAAATCCATCATGATCGAGTAGTTCGTGAAATCGGTCAGCTTTCCGAACGCCTGGAGCCTTGTCCGTCGAAAGCTGACGCCGTCGAGCGTGTCGCCGATCCCTTCGCGGCTCGCCTCCGGCTGGCTGAAGAGGCCGTCATCGAGTTGGAAGAAGCCGCTCAGGCGGACGATCGGCAGCGATTCAGACTTGCCCTCGATCGCATCGATCCGATTCAACGCCCGCTCCAACCGGAGATCGACATTGCCGGCCTGGTTCGGGTCGAGCACGGTCCCTGGACGCCTCGCCCCGTCGAGGTCCAGCCGCTCACCCGCTCCCAAGTCGATGTTGCCTGCCTGATCGGGATCGAGAACCGGACGCGGCGGTGTCGCCGATTCCTGCGATTCGACGATGGAACCAACCCCCATGACCCCGATCACGACGACGATCCGGACGAGTCGTTGCTTTGCGGCGGCGTCTGATACCCATGCCATCTGCCAGATCCTGATTGGGCGCACTGACCCGATTGTTGTGATCGGCACATTCCCTGCGACATGATCAGTTCCCCCAGTCATCGCAGACAGCCCATGGCCTACAAACCACTTGGTGCCCATTCCCACCGGTTCACATCAGGGGGTCGGCCGCGGAACCGCGGCTCAGAGCCGGGCGGCGATGTTGGGCGCGAAATACGTCAGGATCGCGTCGGCACCCGCCCGCTTGATGACGAGCAGACTCTCGAGGGCGGCCCGATCACCATCCATCCAGCCATTGGCGTCGGCCGCCCGGATCATCGAGTACTCGCCGCTCACCTGGTACGCAAGCGTGGGCACACCGAAAGCGCTCTTCACGCGATGCACGATGTCGAGTGAGGTCATCGCTGGCTTCACCATCACCATGTCGGCTCCCTCCGCGATGTCGAGACCGACCTCACGAAGGGCCTCGTCGCCATTGCCGGGATCCATATGGTAAGTCTTTTTGTCGGCGACACCCAGGGCGGCAGCCGTGGCGAGCGAGGCACCGCTCCCCACCGCGTCACGAAATGGCCCGTAGAAGGCCGAGGCGTATTTGGCCGCATACGACAGGATGCACACGTCCTGCCATCCCCCCGCATCGAGCGCTGTTCGGATCGCCCCCACTCGCCCGTCCATCATGTCGGACGGGGCCACGACCGAGCAGCCGGCCTCCGCCAGGACCACCGCTTGCCGGGCGAGCACGTCCACCGTTTTGTCGTTGAGAATCCGGCCGTCCGCGAGCAGCCCGTCGTGCCCATGCGTCGTATAGGGCTCGAGAGCCACGTCGCA
>JBJTBB010000200.1:0-4736 GCA_046091125.1 Planctomycetaceae bacterium | reverse complement strand
GATTCGCATCGATGAGCCCGACCGTGACCTCGCTCGCAGCGTGGTGGTCGAATCGGACATTGTCGAACTCTCCGAGAGTCTCCGTGAGCACGGTCTCGTTCAGCCGATCGTCGTTCGGCCCCTGGGTGACCGATTCCAACTCATCGCTGGCCAGCGGCGACTCGAGGCGGCGCGTCGACTGGGGTGGTCAAAGGTGCCGGTGCGAGTGTTGGAAGTGGACGACCGGCAGATGGCCGAGATCGCCATCGTTGAAAATCTTCAGCGGAGAGACCTCGACCCGCTCGAAAAGGCATCGAGCTTTCGGCAATACCTGTCGACCTGGCAGTGCACGCAGGACGAGTTGGCCAAGCGACTGTCGGTCGACCGCTCGACCGTCGCGAATTTGATCCGACTGCTCGATCTGCCCGATACGGTGCAGGCCCTGCTGCGTTCGGGGGCGATCTCGATGGGCCATGCCCGCGCTCTGCTGCCCCTGGGGGAGGAGCATCAGCAAGCAGCCCTCGCTGAAAGGGCGATCGCCGAGGGGCTCTCCGTACGGGCGATCGAGAGCCAGGTACAGGAAATCCTGCGGGCGGACGAAGGCGACGAACTCGAGGAGGATGGTCCGATCACTTCCCGCCGTAAGACGGGCCGTCCTCAGACAAGACGGCCCGCTCACATCGCCGCAGTGGAGACCGATTTGAGGAGGGCCCTGGGCACGAAGGTGGTGGTCCATGCCAACAGCCGTGGCGCCGGGAGGATCGTGATCCCCTTCGAGAACGCCGACGAGTTCCAGCGACTTCTCGAACACATCACCGAGTGAGATTCGAGCGCGCAGCCCATCCCGGGTCTATACTCACTCAGGTTCGGGGCGAAGCGCAGTCGGGCTAGCGCGCCTGGTTAGGGACCAGGAGGTCGAGAGTTCGAATCTCTCCGCCCCGACTTGATTCAATGCTCGATCCGACTGTTGCGATGGCAGCCGTCGGAGTTTGCCGTCGATTATTCAGCGACCCGCAGTGGCCAGCCCCACCCATACGGCACCGAGGGCAGCGAGGTTGGTCAGCACTACGTAGGCGATCGCGATGGCGGGCCGGCCGCCGGTGAACAGTTCGACCGATTGCCCGGCAAAGGTCGAGAACGTCGTGAACCCCCCGAGGAGGCCGACGAGGATCACCGTTTCGATGCCTGCAGGCAGCAGCGATCGGTGACGCACCAGGGCGACCACCAAGCCGAAACAGAATGAGCCTGTGACGTTGATGAAGAGCGTGCCCCACGGAAAGGCCGGTCCGGCCAGGCGAAGGAACGCTTCATTCGTCACGGCGCGCAGGAGCGTGCCGATCGCTCCAGCGGCCGCGAGCAGGATCGCATGTGAGACGGTCATCGTCGAATACTCCGAAAAGACCTGCGGCGGAAGCCTCGCTGAGTCGTGATCGCTGAGGGCGACTGGGCCATGACGGGATGGATGGTTGCAGAAGGCAAAAATGCAATTTTCCCCGATGTCTTCGCCTTTGAGTTCCCCAATCGCATCGTCCCTGTCAGTCCGTCGGGAAAGCAACGGGCCGTCGCAATCGCCCGCTGCCGCGACTCCATCGGGGGCGTCTCCGGCCGTGGGGTGTCCTTGTCTATACTCCCAAATCTCGAGCGGCTCGAGGCCCCCTGAGGGCGAACCAAATCAGCTTGAGATGCGTACGACGTCGGTCACAGACGGTCGGCTTCTTTTCGGAGACCTCTTCCCACGATGATCGACTTCAACAACAGGATCCTCTTTGTCGGCTTCGGTTTCGTGGCCCGCTGCACGCTGCCCATCCTGTTGGATCACGTTCGGGTCGATCCGAAGCGGATCACGATCATCGACTTCGAACCGGACGACGCCGCCCTACGACCATGGGTCGAACGAGGTGTGACGTTCGTCCGTGAGAGGATCACCCCCGACAATCTCGGAGCGGTCCTTGGGCGGTACCTCGGCACAGGCGACCTCCTCATCGATCTGGCTTGGAATATCGATTGCTGTGAAATTGTGCAGTGGTGTCATGACCACGGAGTCATGTATCTCAATACCTCGGTGGAGCTTTGGGATCCCTACGAGCACGCCAGAGGAGCCCATCCAACACGTCTGACGCTCTACTATCGCCACATGAAACTCCGTAGGTTGTTGGCGGGGTGGAGCGGAGCCGGACCGACGGCCGTCCTCGAACATGGGGCAAACCCCGGCCTCATCAGCCACTTTACGAAGCATGCGCTGCTCGATATCGCGGCAGCCTGTCTGGCCCAGAAAAAGTTTCACGGCGAAGCGGCCGAGAGGATCACGCAACATGTCTCGTCAAGGACATTCAACCACCTGGCTCACGAGTTGGGCGTGAAGGTGATCCACTGCAGCGAGCGGGACACCCAGATCTCGAACCGGCCCAAGGAGGTTGGGGAGTTCGTCAACACCTGGAGCGTGGAGGGCTTTCGCGAGGAGGGCACGACCACCGCTGAAATGGGTTGGGGCACCCACGAGAAGGAGTTGCCGCCGTTCGCCTACACGCATGAAGACGGCCCGGCAAGCCAGATCTGCCTCGCCCGGATGGGGATGAACACACTCGTCTCGAGCTGGGTTCCTCACCAGACGATCACCGGAATGGTCGTCCGCCACGGTGAGGCCTTCAGCATCACAGAAAAGCTCTCGGTCAAGGACCCGTCGGGCCGGACGATCTACCGTCCCACCGTTCACTACGCCTATTGTCCATGTGACGCCGCGATCGCCAGCCTCTGGGAGCTTCGTGGCTTCGATTATCGGCTCCAGCCCAGGGTACGGATCATGACCGATGAGATCATCAGTGGATCCGATCTCCTCGGCGCCCTCGTGATGGGCCATCCGCTCGATTCGTGGTGGTGCGGAAGTGACCTTTCCATCGAGGAGTCGAGGCGACTGGTGCCGCATCAAAACGCCACCACGACGCAGGTGGCAATTTCGGTCGTGGCCGCTTGCATGTGGATGATCGAGCATCCTTCCGAGGGCGTGAAGCTTCCCGATGGACTGCCACACGACTATGTGCTTGCCATCGCGAAACCCTACCTCGGCACGTTTATCTCGATCCCCTCGGACTGGACGCCTCTCAAGCACTACACGAGCGCTTTCCAGGGCTACAATCGTCCCGCCATCGACCGGACCGACCCGTGGCAATTCAAGAACTTTCTACTCACCGACGGCGACTGAAGCCCTCCATGAACCAGAAAAAACTCCTCGAACTCGCCAAGACTCACGGCACGCCGCTCTTCGTCGTTGACCATGCCGAATTGAGGAAGAATTACCGCCTGTTCAAGAAGCACTTTCCCAGGGTGCAGGCCTACTACGCCGTGAAGGTGAACAGCGACCCCGCCATCGTGGAGACCTTCTATAAGCTCGGTGGCAGCTTCGACGTGGCGAGCATGGAGGAGTTCCACACGGTCTACAGGCTCATCAAGCATCTGCCGGCGGGACAGCGGCAGGATTTCGTCTGGGACAAGATCATCTACGCCAATCCCATCAAGCCGGTCGAGACGCTGCACGAACTCGACCGTTACAAGCCCCTCGTGACGTTCGACAATCACGAGGAGGTCAAAAAGATCGCGGAGCATGCACCCCATGCCGGTCTGGCTCTCAGGCTCCGCGTCCCGAATACCGGTTCGAGGGTGGACTTGTCGAGCACGTTCGGGGCGCTGCCGGGCGAGGCGGTCGACCTGATCGCGTATGCGCACGACCACAAGCTGGTCGTGGAGGGGCTCTCCTTTCACGTCGGCAGTCAGTGCACGAATCCCGAGAATTACATTCAGGCCATCAACCTGTGTGCCGGCATTTTCGCCGAGGCGAAGCTCCGTGGGTTCTCGTTGAAATTGCTCGACATAGGCGGCGGATTTCCGGCCGCCTACGATCCGAGCGTGCCAAAGTTCGCGACACTGGCCCGGAAGATCAACCATGAACTCAATCGACTCTTTCCACCGCCGATCGAGATTCTCGCCGAGCCCGGCCGGTTCCTCGTGGCTTCAGCCGGCACGGCCGTCGCGAAGATCATCGGCAAGGCGGTGCGGGGCGAGAAGCTGTGCTACTACGTTGACGACGGCGTCTATCACACCTACTCGGGGGTGATCTTCGACCATTGCATCTATCACCTCAAGAGCTTCAAAAAAGGGTCCACGCAGATCTGTGCCGTCTTTGGTCCCACCTGTGACGCGCTCGACACGATCAGCCTGGCCGAGCAACTCCCGGATCTCTCGCTCGGTGAATACCTCTATAGCGAGAATATTGGCGCCTACTCGCACGCCAGTTCCACGCATTTCAACGGCTTTCCGCCCGCGACGGTGGTGCACGTCAATCGCTGACGACGGTCGGTCGTCGGATCACGTCGGCGCTGGTCGTCGGACGGCCTCGAAGAGGTGATATCCCTTCACCTCCTCACGGGCCACGTCGTCCCAGTCGAGGGGTAGGGTGTCGACATACCACGAGGGCTGCTTCGTGACGATCAGCAGCGTGCCCCCGGGCGCGAGTGCGTGATGGGCTGCCCGAACGAAGCGTTCAGCGATCCGAAAGTCCGAGTAGTAGGGAGGATTCGCCAGGGCCAGATCGAAACTCCCCGGCTCCGGCACGGAGCCGTCGGCCTCGAGAGCGACTGTGATGTTGGCGAGGTCATTCCGTTCGGCGGCCCGAAGGGTGCATTCGACGGCCCTCGCTGAGGAGTCGATCGCGTGAACGTGAATCGAAGGATCGCGAGCCGCTAGACCGATGGTCACGCAGCCCG
>JBJTBB010000199.1:0-5150 GCA_046091125.1 Planctomycetaceae bacterium | reverse complement strand
GCCTTCACGAATCGGGCTACGCAACCTTCAGCGATCGTCTCGGAGCCGGCGGCCTCTGTTTTCACGGCTTCTCAGGATGGCGTGCCCCCACAGACACCGGTTTGCCCGTCGGGCAGCCCCTTGGATCAGTCTTCGGGCGGGCAGACAACGACGCCGCGTGGGTCAGCCTTCGCATCGCGCGGCACCGTCACAGAGTCGGCCGCTCCCGCTTCGAGCGGTTTTGGTGCCTCTGGGATCGAACAACGGCCTTTTGTCGAGCCGACTCCCAGTCAGCCGACTGCCCAGCAACCGGCTCCTCCCGCATCCGCCTGGCTCGACACTCCCACGATCGCGAGGGCCGAGCCACACGCGGGTGCGACCGCCCCCGGCGTGCCAGGAGCTTCCGTAGCGACCTACTCGGGATTCCCGGCCTACACCGATGCGCCGACAGCCTCGTCCGCTCAGCCCCAGACGCCGCCGGCGTCGAGCGCGACCACCGATCAGACGGCGTCGACCGGGCAGGAACCAGCCACGCAAACAGTCAAAGAAAATCCCCTGATCAGTTTCTTCCGCAAGCCGTTCGCCGGTTTTGAAAGCTGGACGGCTCGCCCAGGGTCGAACACGAAGGATCAACAGCCGTCCATCGTCAAGCCGGCTGAGAAAGCGGTCGCCGCGTCGCCCACGACCGGCGACCAGTTGGAATCCAAAAACGCGATGCCCCTGGGACTCGAGGGCTACTGCCCCGTCACGCTTCGGGAGAAGTCGGCCTGGATCGAGGGTCGACCGCAGTACGGTGCGTGCCATCGCGGACGAACGTATCTGTTTGCCGGAGACACCGAGCAGAAGACGTTTCTCGCCGACCCGGACCGGTACGCTCCGGCCCTTTCCGGCGACGACCCAGTGATGGCATTCGATGCCGCTCGTCAGATTCCTGGACAACGCCAGTTCGGCGTCACGTACCAGTCTCGCGTCTACCTCTTCTCCTCCCCGCAGACCCAGGCGGTGTTTACCGCCTCGCCGGACCGCTATGTGGGCAGGGTGATGGTGGCCGAGAATCCGTCCTCGAGTGGAACGACGCTGCGATAGGCGGCGTCAGTCCATCGTCGGCGGGTCGGGGCGCCGGGACGAAACCCGCCCGACGGCGTCCCTCCAGGCGGCCAGTTTTCGTCTCCGCGTGTCCGAGTCGATCGTCGGGTGAAAGACTGCTTCGATTGGCGACGCGGTCGCCGCATTGAGAAGGCCACAGGCCCTGCCGGCCAGAAGAGCCGCTCCGAGGGCAGTGGACTCGAGCACGGCCGGTCGTTCGACGGGCACGCCGAGCCAATCGGACTGGAGCTGCATCAGCAGATCGTTCGCAGCCGCCCCTCCGTCGACCCGCAGCCTCGCAAGATCGAGTCCCGAATCCTGTCGCATGCATTCCACCACGTCGGCGACGCTCGCCACGATGCCCTCGAGCGTCGCCCGGGCGATGTGGGCGGCCGTCGTGCCGCGGGTGATGCCGAGGATGGCTCCACGTGCGTCCGCATCCCAGACCGGTGCTCCAAGACCCGTCAGGGCGGGCACGAAGGTGACCCCGTTGGTGTCCGGCACGCTCGCGGCGAGCGACTCGATGTCCGATGCCCGACGGATGATGCCCAACCCATCCCGCAGCCACTGGACGGCCGCGCCGGCAACGAAGACGGATCCTTCCAGAAAATAATTCCGCTCCGGTCCGCACACGCAGCCCGGCGTCGTCAAAAGCCCGCTGCGACTGGGCACGGCCTCGGAACCCGTGCAGAACATGAGGAACGCACCCGTCCCGTAGGTCGTCTTTGCATCGCCTCGACTGAGGCACCCCTGGGCGAACGCCGCCGACTGCTGGTCTCCCGCGCAGGCCATGATGGGCACGGAGCTCCCGAACCATTTTGGATCGGCGAGTCCGAAGTCCGCACAGGACGGCCTGACCTCCGGCAGCATCTGCATGGGAACGCCGAACAACCCGCACAACTCCGCGCTCCATCCGCCCTCGTGGATGTCGAACAGCAGCGTTCGGCTGGCGTTGGTCACATCGGTGGCATGCACCCGACCCCCCGTCAGACGCCAGATGAGGAACGAGTCGACGGTGCCGAACAGGACCTCACCGCGGGCGGCCGCCGCCTTCAGGCTCGGATCCCGTCGCATCAGGTGCACGATCTTGGTGGCCGAAAAGTACGGATCGACGAGTAGGCCAGTTCGCCTGCGGACGGTCTCCTCGTGCCCGGCCCGACGGAACTCGTCGCAAATTCCCGCCGACACCCGACTCTGCCAGACGATCGCCGGGGCGCACGGCTTCCCCGACGACCGCTCCCAAAGGATCGTGGTCTCCCGCTGGTTGGTGATGCCGATGGCTGCGATGGATTCGCCCCCGCCGGCTTTCGCAACGGCCAGTCGAGCACTCGATATCTGCGAATCCCAGATCTCCTCCGGATCGTGCTCCACCTCGGAAGGTGTCGGGGTATGCTGGGGAAACTCGCGTTGTTCGACGATTCGTGACGAAAGAACGGTCGGACCGCGATGGGAAACGGTCTTACCGTCGTTCGAACAATTGGCAGGACCGAGTGATCCGGGGAGGTCAGGCAGGGGTCGATCCGAGCCACGTGGCTCGGCCTCGAAGATGATGGCCCTGCTCGAAGTCGTGCCCTGATCCAGCGCGAGGATGAGACGTGCGGATGTCATGGAAGTGGTTCTCGTCGCGAGTGCAGGCCGTGCTTTGCCGGAGACGCTTGCGCAGCGGCCCCGCTGGCATCGCGGCGTCGATGGGACGCAGCCACCATCGGGCGGATGATACCCGCTTCCCCGCCGGTCAGTGCCGAGTCATCGTGGCACCGGCTGGAGTGCTGCTGATGGCCTGCCTCATCGCGTTCCTCACGACGACCGCCGATGGAAGTGGAAAGGGTGCGGTGGCGGACGGATTGAAGACGCCCTTGACCGCCGCGTGGCATGGCGTTCCCCTCCATGAACTGGCCGGACGCATCGCGGATATGGCTGACATCATTGTGGTGATCGACCGAAGGATCGATCCGACCCTGAGGCTCTCAATCGAGAGTGACGGGGACTCGACTGGAGACGTGCTTCAACGACTCGCGACCGAGGCCGGGTGCGGGATGGCCGTGGTCGGCCATGGCGTACGGCTGGTTCCTGCCGAGCACGTGGCCACGGTGGAGGCTGGGGATCTCACGGCAACGCGGGCGCTCGTGACGGCATCCGCAGCGCTGCGGCGCCGGCTGGCTCGGACGCAACGGCTCGGATGGGATGCCGGCGAGTCTCCGCAGGACATTCTCGGCCGAATCGCCGGCGCCGCGGGATTGAACCTCGTCTCGCTCGAACTCGTGCCTCATGACCACCTTCCAGAAGCGAGGTACGAGGCGATGCCCATCGCAGAAGCCTTGGCACTCGTGCTCGGCCACTATGACCTCACCTTCACGGTCTCCGGCGAAGATGCCATCCACATCACGCCTTCACCGACCGGTGCGTCAACGCCCCACGCGGTCGCGAAGACTCCACCCGCGAAAACCGCTGCACGCGGCCCGCGCGGCCGCAGGACGAGCGCGATGGAGGGCCAGCCGATCGACTCGTTCTCCCTGGAGGCGGCTGCTCCCCTGGAAAAACTGCTGTCGACGCTGGCCTCGAACTTCGGACTCACTCTGGCGATCGACGTGGCATCACTGCGCTCGAAGGCCGTTGATCCGGGTGAGATCGTGCGGCTCAAGGTTGTCGAGACACCCCGCGACGGCGTCCTGCATGCGGTGCTCGGCCCGCTCGGGCTCGAGTGGTCGATCGAAGGCGACACGCTGCGGGTGCGATAGGGGCACCGACGCCACCCGTCGACGAGGTTTGCGACTCACGATCAGGTACTGAGACGATCGGGCTAAACCGATCCGTTGGTGAGCAGTCCGCCGATGCGTTCCTCGATGCCCTCACGAATGCGCCCAGCGAACATCGCCGCGAGCGGTGGCAACTGCAGGTGCACAACCACCTCGGTCGGATGCATCTCGACATGTCCCTGGAGCGCCATCCCCATCACCGAAACGCCGAGGTGGAGGGTCTGATCCTCCCACCGAGACTCGATCGGTCCGACGGTGTCGCCATACGCGGAGCGAGCCTGGCTCAGTCCATGATCGAGGCGCCGACGGAGTTCCTCCATCGGAAGCGAGTGCGGAATCCGCACGTCGATCGTTTTCATCGTGCCTTCTTTCCTGATGGTTCGGTCTGCTCAGAGGCGCCCGGACCGCATGTGCATCCCGCCCGTGACCGATCGCCGGACTTTCAAATGTATGATCAACTTTTCTTCGTGGAGGGCAACCGCTCTCCGGCCATTTCGTCGTCTGCACGCCCGGTCCGAGCGGCCAGGACGTCCGCGGGCCCTTCTCTCAACCTCGCGATCCGCGAGTGATCGACCCCTCGAGGGTCGTTTTCAGCGACGCCACCAGCTTCGGGCAGATGTTCCCTTCCCGACCGCCAGAACAGGCGGCCGTCCGGATGGCGACGATGGCAGGACCCAACGCGGCGACCGCTGCAAGATCGTCTTTCCGAAGCCCTCCCGCGAGCGCCAGTGGCAGACCTGTTCCCCTGCATCGCTCGACGATCCCATCGAGCCACGTCAGGCCCCGAGAAGCCACGATGCCTCCGGGACGCTTGTAAAACGTATCGATCAGGATCGCCGACGATCCGACATCGACCGCCGCATCGATCACCTCCTCGGGAGCGGGAGCCTGGATCTCGTCGGCGTCCGCATATCCCACGGCAACCAGGCCGACGGCCTGCGGGAGCGCCCTTGAGATCGCCGAAAGGTCGCGCGTCCAGTTCGTCGCCCGCACACCGGAGAGTCCGAATTTGATTCCCCACGGGGGCCGGTGCGGCTGCAGTGCCGCGAGGGCGTCCAGGTACCGATCGAGGTCGCCTCCCGACAGCTCGATCAGTTCGCCGCAGGCGATTGTCCACGGAAGGTCGGCACTGGCCTTCGCCGCGGCGGCCGCTTCGATGACACCCGCTCGGCCAAGCGGCCCGACCGAGGGCTCCTTGACGTCGATGATGTCGGCCCCGCCAACGACGGCGGCCCTGGCCTCGGCTGCTCCGCGCACGCTCACAAGCAGCAGGGGCGACCGCGACGATCGATCCCCTCCGAAGAGCTCCGGAGAAGATCGTCTCGATTC
>JBJTBB010000198.1:0-4354 GCA_046091125.1 Planctomycetaceae bacterium | reverse complement strand
GGGCCGGGTGAGGCGATCGTGCGGGTTCGGGCGGTGGGTGTCTGCGGCACCGACTACGCGGGCTACCTCGGAAAAATGCCCTTTTTCAGCTATCCGCGGATTCCCGGTCACGAACTCGGCGTGGAGGTCGTGGCGGTCGGCGACGGTGTCGCGTCACTCAAGTCAGGAGATCGTTGCTGCGTCGAGCGCTACGTCAATTGCGGTCAGTGTCATGCCTGTCGGCGTGGATTCACGAACTGCTGTGAGCACAATCAGACGCTCGGCGTGCATTGTGACGGTGGGCTGCGGCCGCTCTTCACCCTGCCGGCGCGGAAGCTGCATCCGTCTCCCTCGCTCTCGCACGAGCAGAACGCCCTGGTTGAAACCCTCGCCATTGGATGCCACGCGATCGACCGTGCGGCGGCCTCGGCGAACCAAACGGTGCTCGTCATCGGCGCCGGACCGATCGGCCTGTCGGTCCTGGAGTTTGCACGGCTCGCCGGATCGCGAGTGATCGTGATGGACCGGCTGCCCGAACGACTCGCCTTCGTGCGGGACCGCATGGGCGTGGCGGACACGATCGAGGCATCCGGCGACGTCGATCGCGATGCCGAAGTCGTCTCGCGGATCACCGATGGCCGCCTCGCCGAGGTCGTCGTTGACGCGTCGGGTAGCCACGTCAGCATGTCGACCTCGCTCGCCTACTGCAGTTTCGGTGGGCGGCTGATCTACGTGGGCATCACACAGCAGGATCTGACCTTTCCGCACGCACCTCTGATGCATCGGCGCGAACTGTCGATTCTTGCCAGCCGAAACGCCCGATCGGCCGATTTTTCCAGGATCATCGGGCTCATCGCCGCGGGGCACATCGATACGAGGCCATGGATCACGCACCGCCTTCCCTTCGACGAGGTGATCACTGGGTTTCCCTCGCTGCTCGAGCCCACGGCGGGCACGATCAAGGCCGTGATTGGCTTGGACGCCGTTTGAGGGCCCGAGGCCGTAGAGGACGTTCAACGCGGCGGCGGATCCGGCAGTCGATGATCAACTCTTTTTCCGCTCCCAGGTCTTGCCTTCCTTGTAACGGCCGGCCCGCTCGATATTCTCGGCATCCTTCGTGATCGCGATGACCTTGTCGAGCCCCTTCACGAACTCCTCCTTGTGGACATCCCGCAGCTTCTGGTGGTGAGCGAGCTCCACGATGCTCCGGCAGGCGGGTTCGGCGAGCGTCGGCTGATCGACGTAGGGCAGCACGAATCGAAACGCCTCGATCGTCCGGATGGCGTTGGCCCGTTCCAAAACCCTGGAGCGGTCCGCGTCCTGCTGGCACAACCCCATCGCCTTCTTGAGAAGATCGAGCTTCTGGGCGTCATTGAGCGTGTTGTCCGGAAGGGGAGCGATGCGAATCAGAGCCGAAAGAAACAGATCGCGTTCCTTGGGATCCTTCGTTTCGGCGATCAACTTCAGGAGTCGGTCGGCGACCGTCGCGTCCGGCCACTTCGTGAGCGCTTCGAGACCGAAGGCCCGGCGGAAGGGATCGCCACTGCCGACGAGTTCGTCCACGATCGCCAGGGCGCCCGGGCCGCCGATCCGTCCGAGCACGGGCAGGAGCGACTTCCGGTCCTCGTCACCCGCCGTCTTGAAGATGTCCAGGAAGCGATCGGCGGACTGCTCGTGGCCTGGATTCTGCTTGCAGACCTGCGCGAGGGCCCTCTCCGCGTCGTTTCGCTCGTTCCCCACGGTGGCGGCAAGCTGGCCGGCCACCATCCCCTTCACCTGCTCAGCGCCGCCGAGTTTCGACAGCGCTCGCATGGCGGTCGACCGCACGCCCGCGTCCATCCCGACCGCTGCGGCAAGGAGGGCCGGCAGGGCAGCCGTCTCCCTGCGATCGGCCGCCACATCGATCATCGTTGTCCGCAAGCGGCTGTTCGGATCGCTGATCGCCGCGACGATTACCCTCGACACGTCGGGTCCGCGCAGCTGGACGAGCCCCCGCCGCGCCGCGGTCTTTTCCGGGTCCTGGGCGGTCAGTGATCGCTCGAGCAACGCCACGATCCTGGCCGCCTCGACGCCGCCGAGTTCGCCGAAGGCGATCAGGCACGCGCTTCGGACACGGGCGTCTGTCGAGGACTCGAGAAGCCTCATGATCGATGGCAACGCGGTCGAATCTCCCCTCTCGCCGAGGGCGGCTACGAGTTCCGCCTGTCGATCAGGCGCCATATCCGCGAGCAGGCCTGCGAACGCCCGAGTGGCGTTCTGGTCACCGGACGTCGGTGATCGGCCAGCACCCCGGATTCCGTAACGAAGACGGTCGAGGGCGATCGCGCGCTCAATCGGATCGGCACTCTCAAGGAGATGTTTCATCGTCGTGGTCGCAGCGTCTTCGCTACGGGCGACATCGACTTTCCCGATCAACGTCACGATCGCTGTGAGGACGGCGATGAGAAGTCTTGTAGCAGGCGCGGGCATCGAATGACCTCCAGACGGCAGGATGAGAACGAGTGGCAAAGACTCGCAGACTCGGGCAGCGGTCACGAACCGACAGCGACCGAATCGAGGCAGGAAAGCCGGCCTCGCATCGCCGCCAGTTCGATCCACCGGCAGCCCTGTTTGCCTGTGACGGCCTTGAGGAGCACATCGTAGGCTGCGATCGCTTTGTCTCGTTTGCCCTGTGCGAGCAGATGCTCCGCACAACGCAGGCGGGCGTCGACCACGCTTTTCCCCACCCCTTCGCCCGCGAGGGGATCGCAGGATTCGAGCGCTGCGAGCGCCTCCGGCGAGCGAATCGAACCAAGTGCGACGGCGGCAGCTGCCGCGGTGCGAGGATCGGCCGTCAGCAGTCGCTGAAGAGAGGAAACGCTCGCCGAGTCTTGGCGAGAACCGAGCGAGCCGATGATGCCGATGCGGACGTCACCCTCGAGCGACTCGAGTCCTGTCCGAAGGGCGGCCGCCGCCTCGGGCGATTCAATGCGCTCGAGGGCGACGCGAGCGAGGTGCGATGTCTCTTTTTTCCCGAGCATCGTCGCGAGGACGGGTACGCTCGCAACCGAGCCCACCAAGCAGAGTTTTCGGCAGGCATATTCCGTCGCCGCTTGCGGAGCGTCTGCCGAAAGGATCGCAAGCAGCCGCTTTTCGATTTCTGATCGAAAGGTGTCGTCACCATGAGCGGTTATGATCGTTTGGTCGATCGTTGCAAGTTGTGCGGCGTCGCTTCCCCAGTCGAAGCCGGTAAGAACTTTGAAAGCCGCGTCGAGTGAGGCGGGATCGTGTGCCATGAGAGAGTTCCTTTGAAAGCGGTTGAAGGGCGGTGTCGTGACTGCGGAAGGTTCCAATCGCTTGAAAAACAGGAGAGTCAGAGGAGCCAGGGCTCGCGGCGGGCTCGATCGAGCAGACGATCCGCCTGTGAATCGTCGACGAACCGCTGCGCCTCACGGTTCCAACGCAGGGACCGCCCCAGTCGGTACGCGATGGCGATCAAGTGGGGCGCCGTCATCGTGTTGGCGGCAAGCTCGATGTCGCGGAAAGGACGCTCGCGCGTCTTGACGCACTCGATGAAGTCGCCGTAGATGCTCCCCTCGCCGTTGCGGTAGAGCGGAACCGGTTTCCCCTCCGACGAACGACCATCGCCGACGATCAGGATCGAGCCCTGGTGAGCGACCGACGGCGCCGTCTTCGGATCCGGCCGCAGCTTCGCGGGACGGTTGTGGAAGATTTCGACGCCATTTGGATAGGTCACCGACACGTATGCCTGCTCACCGTCGACCGGAGCATGGAAGGTCACCCGTTCGGGCTGTAGCTCGCGGAGATTCGCGGCGAAGATCGCACCGCCGAAGTGGTGGGCACCCCAGTCGGTCAGGCTTCCCCCGGAGTAATCGACGTAGCTTCGCCAGCTGTTGCCACCCGTTCCAAAATTGCCGTCGCAGCGTCCCGGGTGATAGGGCTCCCAGGGAGCGGGTCCGAGCCAGAGATCCCAGTCGATGTCATCGGGCGTGGATTGGGCCGGCAGGTAGCATGGCATGGATGGCCCACCGCCCGAGATGTCGATCGACTTCACCTGGCCGATCTCGCCCGCCCAGATGGGATCCACGATCCCTCGATAGTCGCCGAGCACCCGCTGGCTGCCACCAGAGACGACGCGGCCGTAGCGTCTGGCCGCGGCGACCATCAGTGGGCCTTCGCGAAGGGTGAGGGTCTCGGGTTTTTGCAGGTAGACGTCCTTGCCGGCCTGGCGGGCGGTGATCGTCATGATGGCATGCCAATGGTCCGGCGTACCGATATGAACGGCATCGATGTCGTCCCGCGCGAGGAGTTCCCTGAAGTCGACATAGGCGGCGCAGTCGGCGGAGCCGTACCGCTGATCCGCCCTCTGCTTACC
>JBJTBB010000197.1:0-3463 GCA_046091125.1 Planctomycetaceae bacterium | reverse complement strand
GAGTCGGCCGGCACACCGTCGCCGGCCTCCAACTCGATACGGTCCCCGGGAACGAGGTCGGTCACCGGCAGCCGACGAACACGGCCGTCTCGCACCACGCGAGCCATCCGCGGCGAGAGCCGTTCGAGGGCGGCAAGCGCGGCATGCGCCCGCTCCTCCTGGACGAAGCCGACAAGACCGTTGACCAGCACGATGGCCAGGATCGCCCCTGAGTCGACCCACTCTCCCAGCATCCAGGAAATCATGGCGGCTATGACGAGAATCCAGACCACGATGTCACGAAAGTGTGCCGCGAGTCGCTTCCACAAAGGCACCGGTGCGGGTGGCTCGAGTGCATTCGGGCCGTTCGTCGTGAGTCGTCGGACCGCTTCCTCTTCACCGAGCCCGAGTCGCTGATCGCTCGTCAACATTCCGACTGCTTCGGCGATCGACATGGCATGCCATGTGGTTCGTGGTGATTCGAGGTCGGCCGGATGGATTGACAAAGACGGTCGCTCCAGAAAAAAGCGGATTCGGCGGTCCTTGGTCGCGATGGCGAACTCCGGAGCGACGACGAATCCCCCGCCATCCCCGCGTCGATCCCGTCGCTCCCTAGGCACGCGAACGTTGTATGCTCGCCATACGGAGGAATGCATCATGACACACGGCCGAAGAGCCCGCGAGAACGGTGAATGGATCGATCCTTCCGACGTGACCACCTTCGGTCAGCGTGAACATCCGTGTCGCGCGGCTCCTTTCTCCGCGATGCGACGCGTAGCCTGGCTCACGGGCGTGGTGTGTGCCATTTTCCCCTGGACGGACGCCCCGGCGGACGACTGGGGTGGCTTCCGTGGTCCGACGGGGGACGGTCGCGCGGCGAAGTCCTCGCCTCCCGTCGAGTGGTCCGAAGGGCGAAACGTCCGCTGGAAGACAGCGCTCGCGGGCAAGGCTTGGTCGTCGCCGGTCGTGATGGGCCACACGGTGTGGCTCACCAACGCCACCGAGGATGGCCGGAGGCTCTCGCTCCTCGCGGTGGATCTTGAAACCGGTCGCGTCGACCGCGATCTCAAGCTGTTCGAGATCGCCGAGCCGGCTTTCTGCCATGACTTCAACAGCTACGCGAGTCCGACCCCCGTGGCCAACGATGGATTGGTGTGGGCTCATTTCGGCAGTGCCGGCACGGCCTGTGTCGACGCCACTTCTGGAAAAATCCTCTGGTCTCGGCAGGACCTGCCCTGCGACCACCATCGCGGGGCCGGCTCCTCGCCGATCCTCTTCAATGGACTGTTGTTTCTCACGTTCGACGGCTACGACCGCCAGTACATAGCCGCGCTCGACGCACGGACCGGTAGGACCGTCTGGCAGCGGGACCGCGACATCGACTACGGCACCGACGATGGAGACATGAAGAAGTCCTATGCCACGCCCACGGTGCTCGATGCGGGCGGGCGAAAGTTACTCGTCGCGCCCTCGGCCGTTGCGACCATCGCCTACGACGCCACGACAGGTGAGCCACTCTGGACAGTGCGGCACGGCGGCTACAACGCCGCGGCCCGTCCGGTCGTCAGTCATGGCCTCGTCATCATCAACACCCAGTCGGGTGATCGTTTGCTCGCCGTCCGTCCGGACGGCCGCGGGGACGTGACCGGGTCACACGTCGCATGGCGATTCGGCAAGTCGACGCCCACGCGCCCGTCGCAATCAGTCTTCGGCGACCACCTGTACATGGTCAGCGACACGGGCATCTTCAGCTGTCTCGACGTTCGAAGCGGTGAGGCCGTCTGGTCGGAGCGGAGAAGCGGCCGACACACCGCGTCGCTCGTGGAAGCGAGCGGACGGCTGTACGCCTTCGACGAGGATGGGGCTGGACTCGTCGTTGAGGCCACTCGGGAGGGCTTCAGGCTCCTCGCCGAGAACAAACTCGACGACGGCTGCATGGCATCGCCGGCGGTTGTTGGAGACGACCTCATCGTCCGCACGAAGAGGCACCTTTACCGCATCGGCGAGTGATCCACCCCGACAGGCTGACCTGGAAAACGGTCCTGCACGGCCTGCACTGCGAGCGCATCGCCGTCGGCGTCGCCGCGCAACGCCTCCATGGCGAGCACCACCGCCTCGGCCGCCGGCAGGGTTGTGATGCAGGGCACACCGTGCAGGACGCTCGCAGCCCTGATGCGGCCCTCGTCGGTCCGAGCGCCCTTGCCCCTCGGCGTGTTGAATATCAACTGCACGTGACCGTCGATCAGATGGTCGATCAGGTTCGGATGCCCCTCCTGCAGTTTCTTGACCGCCTGAACGGGAAGACCGGCAGCCTCGAGTGCACGGGCAGTTCCGGCGGTCGCGAGCAGGTCGAAGCCAAGGGCGACCAGCCGACGTGCCAGGCCCACGATGGATGCCTTGGCCTGATTGCTGGCGACCGACAGGAAGATCGTTCCCCGTTCGGGCAGCACGATCCCAGCGGCAAGCTGGCTCTTGGCGAACGCCAGCGCAAAACTCTCGCTGACGCCCATCACCTCTCCCGTACTCCGCATTTCAGGCCCCAACGCGATGTCGACTCCCGCGAACTTGACGAATGGAAAGACGCTCTCCTTGACGCTGCATTGCGCCGGCAGTGGATCGGCCGTGACGCCCTGCTCAGCGAGCCCCACCCCTGCCATCACCTTCACGGCCACCTTCGCAACGGGTAGCCCGGTCGCCTTGGCGACGAACGGCACGGTTCGGCTCGCCCGTGGATTGACCTCGATGACATACAGCGACGGCACAGGCGGCCCGTCAGCGACGGGCTCACGCTTCACGGCGAACTGCACGTTCATCAGCCCCACGACACCGAGGCTGCGAGCCAGGCCACATGCCGCCGACTTGATCTCTTCGATGACCGCGGGCGAAAGGCTGTGCGGCGGGATGCAACAGGCGGAGTCCCCCGAGTGGACCCCTGCTTCCTCGATATGTTCCATGACCCCCGACACGATCACATCATGACCGTCGGCGATGCAGTCGACGTCGACCTCGATGGCATCCTCGAGAAACCGGTCGATGAGTACCGGCTGCCCCTGGGCGACCGCGAAGGCCTCCGCAACGTATCGCTCGAACTGCAATTGGTCGTAGCAGATTTCCATGGCCCGACCGCCGAGCACAAAGCTCGGTCGGACGAGGCTCGGGAACCCGATCCTGGCCACCTCCCTCCGGGCCTGCTCGAGCGTGCGGGCGATCCCGGCCGCAGGCTGCTTGAGCCCAAGGCGATCGAGCAGGTCACGGAACTTCTCCCGATCCTCCGCGGTCTCGATCGTGTCCACTGAGGTGCCGATGATCGGCAGGCCTGCCGCATGCAGGGCCCTCGCCAGGTTGAGCGGCGTCTGACCGCCGAGTTGCACGATGATGCCGTCTGGCTCGACGCTGTCGGCGATGTTGAGCACGTCCTCGCAGGTGAGCGGCTCGAAAAAGAGCATGTCGCTCGTTTCGTAGTCGGTGCTCACCGTCTCGGGGT
>JBJTBB010000196.1:0-2909 GCA_046091125.1 Planctomycetaceae bacterium | reverse complement strand
GGTAAAGGCGGCCGTCGAGGATCACCGGATGCGCCCAACTGGGCCGGTCGCCGCTGCCGGGTACCGAGAAACTCGACACCTCCTCGAATCGGGAGGGATCGGCCTTCACCAGGGAGACGGTGCCGTCCTGGTAGCGGACGTAGAGGTGTCCATCGGCAGCCGCGATGGCCGCGGAATTCTTGCCACTGCCCCGCTCCTTCCAGGCGATTTCACCCGTCTCGAGCTTCGCGCAGAAGATGATCGGTTGGTCGTCGGCACAGCCGTAGAGGTGATCGCCGACGAGTACGACCCCGCCATGCTTGTTGGCCAGTTCCGTCTTCAGCCCGTAGACCTCCTCGACGCCGACTTTACCCTGAGGCCCCGCCTTCTGTCGGAGCAGCGCACCGCCGCGCTTGTAACCGGCCACGATGAAGACGAGGTTGTCCCTGACGATCGGCGTCGGGATCACGGCCACCGTTTGCTCGATGGGATACGCCCATAGGAAGTCACCCTTCTGCGCGTCGACGGCAAAGGCGCCGGCCGCCGTCGTCTGGACGTAGACCTTCTTTCCGCCCACCTCGGTGATCATGATCGAGGCATGACCGGCCCCGCGATCCCCCTTCATCGGGCAATACCAGATCGTCCGGCCCGTCTTCTTGTCGAGACATGCCATGGTGGCCTGCTCGCCGCCGGGCGTGCAGATCAGCCGATCTCCGTCGATCGTAACGCTCTCGCTGTAGCCCCAACTGTCCCCCTTCTTTCCGCCGAAGGTGGCCTTCAGATCGACGCGGTACCGCTCACGTCCGTCGGCCGTCGCGCAGGCGACGAGCTGACCATGCGGCGTGATGACGTAGACCGTGTCTCCGTCGACCGTGGGAGTGCTCCGTGAACTCTGCCAGGATTCCTGCCCCTCGTTCCACGGTTGCCCCGTCTTTGTCTTCCAGAGTTGCTTGCCGGTCTCTCGGTCGTAGCAGGTGAGGTACTCATCGCCGTCCGGGGCGGTGGAGAGACCGTCGCCGAGGGTGTAGAGACGGTCGTCCGCGATCGCGGGGCTGGCGTAGCCGCGGCCGGCACCGGAGGCCTTCCAGACGAGCTTCGGTCCACCCTCCGGCCAGGATTCGAGCAGATCTGTGTCGGGAGCGACGGCCGTGCGGTCGGTGCCACGGAAGGTCGGCCAGTCCTTGGCGGCGGCCTGTCCGACGAGGGCCACGAGCGCTAGGAGGCTCGTAACGAGGACAAAATCGCGCCGCTGCGAATGGATCATGAGACTCTCCAGAATCAGCCAAGATGGGCGGGGCACCAAACGATTCTTGGGAGGGTACGGGCTCGTCGGACAGCCGGTCAAGCAGCCATTCACCGCGAGGTACACTCGGATGGCGACCTGACAGGGCTTCCGGCGGACCATCGCCTCCAGCCTCCGATGCCCTGACTGCCGACGAGGGAGTGCCTTTCGTGACCGAACCCCCAGCCGATTCCCCCTTCGCCCGACGCATCTCGATCGAGCAGGTCGAAGAGGGGAGGGATCTCGCCCCCAAGTTCGACGACAGGGGTTTCATCCCCTGCGTGACGACGGACTTCCACTCCGGCGAGGTGCTGATGGTGGCGGTGATGAATCGGGAGGCGCTCCTGCGCACGATCGAGACCGGCGAGGCCCACTACTTCAGCCGCAGCCGCCAGCAACTGTGGCACAAGGGCGCCACGAGCGGACTTGTCCAGACGGTGGTCGAAATGCGGATTGACGACGACCAGGACTGCGTCTGGCTGCGGGTGGAGGTGGCTGGCGGGGCGAGTTGCCACGTTGGGTACCGCTCCTGTTTCTACCGAAAGGTGCCGGTCGGATCGCAGCGGGCCGATGGAGTGTCGCTTGAGTTTCTGGAGCACGAGAAGGCCTTCGATCCCGAGGCCGTCTACGGCGACGCCCCCAACCCGACGCAACTGTGAGCCACTCCCCGGCAACGCGTCTGTCGCTTCTGCGAAGCCTGCGATTCTGTGCCGGGCACAGGCTCCATGGCCACGAGGGACAATGCGCATTCTTCCACGGCCACAACTATCGGGTGGACGTGGAGGTGGTCGCTCGCGCGGGTGCGGATCGGGTCGATGCGGTGGGCCGAGTGGTCGACTTCTCGCTCATCAAACAAAGGCTGTTGGGATGGCTGGACGAACACTGGGATCACGCCTTCATCGTGCACGACGCCGATCGAAACGGGCTTGAGGCCCTCGCGAACGTGCGGCCTTCAAAGTATTTCGTGCTTCCCTGCAATCCGACGGCCGAGAACATGGCTCGGTATCTCCTGGAGGTGGTCTCACCGTTCGTGCTCGGGGATCTCGGCGTGGTAGCCCGCCGCGTGGCGGTGTGGGAGACGGACGAGGCCTGTGCGATTGCGACCTCGGAGGCGTGCGAGATCACGGGTGAGGCCTGCGGAGCCCTCGGAAGCATGGAAACGCGACGAGGGGGTCTCACCGAACCGCACGCCGCCGTGATCATCGATGACCGCGGTGAGTCGTAATCACGATAACGGAAGGACGAACACCATGCAGTTCGGGCACGCGGGAACGTTTCCCGCCACGCGTCTGCGACGCCTGCGGCAATCGGACTGGCTGCGGCGGCTCGTGGCCGAGACGCTGCTCTCGCCGGCCGATCTCGTCTGGCCGATCTTCGTACACGGTCACTCGGAGACCGCGGCCGTGCCGAGCATGCCGGGCGTCGATCGCCTGCCTGTGGACGGTTGCGTGGAGGCGGCGACGCGGGCTCGTGACCTGGGCATCCCGGCGATCGCGATCTTTCCGGTCACCGACCCGTCCGATAAGTCCGAAGATGGTCGCCACGCCTGCGACCCCGACAACCTCGCCTGCCGCACCGTCCGAGCGATTCGCCGGCGACATGGTGACTCGATCGGGCTGATCTGCGACGTGGCGCTCGATCCCTACAC
>JBJTBB010000195.1:0-7993 GCA_046091125.1 Planctomycetaceae bacterium | reverse complement strand
CGGGCACGTTTCCCGACCCGCGGGCCCCGCGCACCCGGCCCGCGCGCCTCGCGCCACCAACGACCGCTGCCGTCGCTGCCCGGCCGCGCTGCGGCGTGTGCGACCTGGAATCCTCCAGGAGCCAGTCTGCGACCGCCGGCTCGTCGAATCGACTTGCAGCGGCGATCGCCGCGAGCCGGATCGATTGCTCGGTGCCAGCCGATAGGCAGGGACCAAGGCCCGCAATTGCCGTCTCGGGAGGCGCATGCGCGAGGCAGCGGATCGCCGCCTCGCGTCGATCGATCGGCTGTGACGGCTGACCAGCCGCACGGACCGCCCAGCCGAGACCGTCGTCCACGAGCTCGGTCAGTGCATGTGGCCAGGATGCTCGGACCTCTTCGAGTGGGCGACGGTTCTTCACGACCCCCCGAAGCACCCCTTCGAGAGCCGCGACGGCGATCGGGGACGGATTCATATGGTCCCACTCCAGACGCTGAAGTGGAATCGCGAGTCGGCCTGCCGATCCGTCGACCAACGACTGCTCCGACAGATCGCGGATCATTCCCAGGACAGCCGGGAGTGCTGGACGATCGGTGATCGACGCCGAGAGGAGATGTTCGAGGATCGCCGCCGCCCTACCGGCGGACGATGTCATCACGGCCAGTCGAACCCAGTCGGACCCCCTCGCGGCGGCTTCAACACCCGCTCCACCACAGTCGGCCATTGCGACCGCTGCAAGCGCAGCACACACCTGACTCTCGGCATCGACGGCGCTTGCCTCGACCCCCTGAGACGTGATGTCGCGATCGCCGAGTCGGAGCGCCACCTCGAAACGAACACCGGCGTCTGCGTCTCGCGTTAACTCGATGAGCCTCTGCGACACGTCCCGATCGCCTGGCAGCTTGGCGGTCAGCCGCGCGCCGACACGTCTCGCCCGCGGGTCAGGATCGTCCATGAGCACGCGGAGCGTGGCTGCATCGAGCGGAACGTCCTCACCGTCCGTCGGAAGGCTGGCGAGCAGCATCGCGGCCCTGGCCCGGGACTGCGGCGAGTGAAACGTACGGACACCCTCGCGCAGCCGGCTGATCGCCGCCGGGTGCGGTCGCTCGAGTAACAGCCGACAGGCCGTCTCCCGATGCCAGCCATCGGCATGGCCGATGCGTTCGACGAGTGCCTCGGGCGGCGCGTCCGCGTGCGGTGGCGGATCGGAACGTCGGGGCGCATCCGCTGACCGCACCCGCCAGATGCGGCCCGCCATGTCCCCGTGCATGAGGTCTGGCCTGTGCTTGAGTTCGGTGGGCATGAAGTCAGGGTGCTCGATCACCGCCCGACACATATCGGCCACGTAGAGACAGCCATCCGGTCCCTCGGCGAGTGCGACCGGACGAAACCAGTCGTGGCTCGACGCCAGGAACTCGGGGCCGTCGTCAGGCCTTACGGAGAATATCGGGCCGGTCGCCGTCAATCGCTGCCGGTGGACGAGATTCGCGGTCGGGTCGCAGGTGTAGGCATCCCCACGAAACGAGAACGGCAAGCCGTCACCGCAGGTGATGGTCACGCCGCAGGCGGCGCTGAACTGGCCGGCATGGAGATTCGACGTCGTCCAATTCTTCGACAGTGGCTTCAGACGCGAAGCCTCGCCGGCGGGAGACACGTCCTGGACCGCCGTGGCGATCGTGAATGCGGGATTGCGTCCCACATCGACGTCCTCGAGCATCACCTGCACACACGGATTCCGATTGCTGCAGATGAAACGGTTCCCGAACGGGTCGAAACAGAGGCCGAATTGCCCGTTCCCGGTCACCGCCTCGAATGCCGCCGCCCCGTCATCGACCGGACATCCGTGCGGATCGAAGCGAAAGTCGCGTCCGCTGATGGAGAGCGGCTCCGGACGTCCCGCGAACCGCATCGACCGCGCGACGACGGCTCCGCCCCGGAGTCCATTGGCGACATAGACAAGTCCATCGGCCCCGAGCGTGGGGTGATTGGCCCGAAGCTGGGAATTGTCCTGTGCGAAGCCGGTGAACCAGGTTTCCCTCGTATCGCAGCGGCCATCGTCGTCTGCGTCGACGAGCCATTCCACCGCTCCGGCGAGTGTCACGATCAACCCGCCCTTCCAGGGCTGCAAGCCGTTGACGAACGGAAGGCTCTCCGCGAAGGGAATCGCTCGTTCGAAGGTGCCGTCGTGATCCGTGTCCTCGAGCCGTACGATCCGCGAACGACACGGCTCTCCATCGAGAGGTCCGACTGGATAGTCCCTCATCTCCGCCACGAACAGCCGCCCGCGTTCGTCGAAACAAAGAGCCACCGGATCGACCACGTGTGGTTCCGACGCGACGAGTTCGACGACGACCGCGGGGTCATGCTGAAGCGAGCCCAACACCTCCGCCGGCGAGGGCACGACCGCCGCCTGGGGGGCTGACGGCGACAGCTCGCGAGTCATGTCGAGGAGCGTCGACAGCATCTTCTCGGACGCCTGCCGCTCGAGCTTGTTCGTGCCTGGCCAGGTCTCATAGCCGCCCAGATCGTGCTGACGCGGCGTCGGCAGATATCCGTAGTAGCCATGCGCGATCGACACGAGGAACGCAGGCTGGATCGGTGACCGTGCACGGTACTCCAGACCGATCTCACAAAGTACTTCGCAGGGCATGGATCCAATGGCGACCGGTCCGATGCGCAGCACCTGCAGCGGCATCGGCAGGGCCTCCGGCTGCCTGGAAAGAGCCTGTACTCGGTCGGCGTAGATCTGCGAGAGCGTCCGCTGCTCGGGCGCCGGCGGCGGCTGCTCGAGCACCTTCTCCGCCCAGGCCAGTTCCTTGTCCGTCGGTCGCCGGGTGCCGATCGGCGGCTCACGATAACGGGCGTCGAGCGTGACGTCTCGGGTCCACTCCAGATCCAGCCAGGACTTCGCGACACGCGCCGCGACGTCGGCTCCCACGACTCGCATCTGTTCATACGGTTTCTGCGGAGGGCGTGGCGAGAGGAAGTTAATGTTGTTGATGTCGCCACTCGTGCCGTTCGCCATCAGGGCGACGAACGGCGGATCCTGTCGATCCGCTTCGAGCGCCCTGGCGACCTCGTCGCAGTAGATCGCGAAGTAGTCGGCCGAAACGTGGCCAGCTCCGACGCCGCCCACGTAGTGCAACGAGTAGGCCGTGTAGACGGCGATCGGCGGACCGTCCGGCTCGCGAAGCGCCAGGAACGAAACGGTCGGATCGGTTGGGCCGGCCGGTCGCAGCAGGTTCGGACTGCCCGCCGGCGGATTCATCTTCACGAGGTCGTCCGCATTTCCGAATGGGTTTTCCGGCATGGTGCCGGGTCGCATCTCCCAACGCCGATTGAAGACGTGCTCGCCCGCGTCGCAGGCCCCCACGCCCAGCTCCGCCGGACGGAGCGCATTCACGGCACACTGCACTCCGTCGGCGATTCTGCGGGCGACGAACGACTGGTAGGTGTCGAGATCGGCTCCGAGTGCGCTCGTCGCCGAGTGGGTGTGTGTCCCGCTGATCAGCACACGCTCGCTCGGGATGCCGGTGCGCTCGGCGATCAATCGACGTGCTTCGTCGCTGACGCGGCGATGCATTCCGAGCAGATCGCAGACCACCAGGGCGACGCGTCCTTCGCCGTCGTCGAGCACGATGCAACGGGCATGCAGGTCGTCGTGGATGTGCGTGGCAGGAAAGGGATGGAAGCCTCCGATGATCGCTCCACCCAACTCGGGCGTGATGACGGCCGTGGCCGCACCCGCCCGAAACGTCTTGGCGGGCTCGTCGACGGCGATCGCGTGCGATCCCGACGACAGGATCCACCAGCACACTGCGACCATCGCGACTGGTCCGAGGCTGCCGCCAGCCTTGCATACCTTGAAAAAGCCGCGATGGACGAGATCGATCCACCTCCACATGACGATCAGCCTCCTGCCTCCACGAGCCACGCCGCCATCGGCCCTCTGCCACCCGAGCCGTCGTCCAGGCTCACGGCTCCCGCCTGAACAGCCGCCCGCGTCAGCGGAAGGAGCCCATCTGGTTTTTCGCCCGCCAGTCGCAGGCGCGACGTCCCGGTGACGATCAGCCCGGGAACGTCCAGGTATCTGACGGCGCCTGGAAGGAAGAGGGGATGACGCCAGTCGTCGAGTGTCTCGAACCTGAACCCTCCGGTATCGACCGCCGTCCGGTCGATCGCGCTGCCCGCGACCGATCGTGCTCGCGGCACGATCGGGGCGTCTTCACCGAAACCGGCCACCGCCACGTGCGACGGTCGAGGGTGACCGGCCACCTCGGTGTTGCGAAGGAATGCGAGGATCGTGAGCACATCCTGGACGCTGCGGGCGACCGCCGGGGCGTTGTAACCGAACGTGTATCCGGCGAACTCACGGGGATTCTTCACCGTTCGCTGCCGAACCGGATCCCCGCCCGCAATCGCCGACTCCCTGAGATGGAATAGATCGGCGGCGACGACAGCGGCTCCTCCCGACAAGAGTTCACTGATCTCACCGGGCATACCGCTCGTCGGAGTGCCACCCTGTTCCAGAAGTGCCTGGCGGCCGGATGAATCCAGCCAGACGACCACCTTCTGGTTCCAATCGGATGGATAGAGCCACTCCACGGGAACCTCCTCGCCATGCGTGGTGTTGGAAAGGATCCCCCGCATGCGCACCACGTCTCCCAAGCGATCCTTTTCTCCCAACTGCCATTCGACGGTCCCCGCCGAGGCATAGGACCGTCCGATGAGCGTCTCGAACGCTGGCCGCAGAAGCCGATCGACTCCCTCCTGTGTCTCCGCGGCCCCACGGACATGCGTCTGGATGTCCCGATCGAGACGACCAAGGAGCGTCCGCTCGAACTCCGGGTCGGCCGCAGGCGGAGACGGATGCGAGGCATCCCAGACCGAGAGCCGCTCGGGAGGCTGGATCTCGAAATCCCGCTCGATCACCGGTTCAGGAAGACCCAGACGAAACTGCCTGTTCAGGAAGGTCTGGAAAGCGGATCGGGTGACCGAATTGTAGTTGTGCGGAAAGTGCTCGCCCCGAAGCAGCGTGACGCGATCCTTCGCACCGAGAAGCCCATAGAGCCTCTCCAGATCCGGAAAGCCCTTGGTTGCCATCTCCAACGTCCAGTCGTTGGCGGTGTTCATGCCCTGGGGCTTGGGGGCGAAGAGCGCCGCGAACTCCACGTTGCCCTAGCCGATGCGGAGCAGTGAGGCGTTCTCGCAGGTGCATCCCCCTTGCATCGAGGTACTGACCATCACGACGGGATAGGAGAGCGAGAGGCGATCGTCCACGGCGGCCAGGATCATGGTCTGTGTGCCGCCCCCGCTCGAACCGGTCATCGCCACGCGGGCCGGATCGACCTCGGGAAGCGACAGGAGAAAATCCAACGAGCGGATCGAATTCCAGGTCTGCAATCCCATCACGCTCTGCAGTCGACTTTCAGCCTGCGGGCTGAAAAGCCCCCAGCCGTCGCGCCGATTCATCTCCGGTCGCTGCTTGGCGAATCCGTGCACCAGCTCGCGGGACAGTTGTCGTGAATCCGAGTCTCCGAGCATGTCCCATTGCCAGACCACACAGCCCATCCTCGCGAGCTGCACACACATCGACTGATAGAGACTGGCACCACCCCGTTCGAACCGCTCGGCACCCGAGGCAATTTCCCGCCGCACGGTCTCCGGCGATTCGAGCGCCAGCCGCGCGTCCTTACGGTGTCCGTGTGAGAACAGCACACCCGGCACGCGGCCCGTCACGGCCTTCGGGCGGTAAAGATTGCCCGTGACGAAGAATCCGGGAAGGCTCTCGAAGAAGACCTTCGAGATTGTGTATCCTCCTCCAGGCGCGTGGGCGTCTGCGATTTCGATCGTGCCGTGAATCACGGCATGAAGGTCGGCTTTCGTCGGGGAGGGCCAGAGTCCCTGCGAGACGAGTATCCGGCGGCGCACATCATCGGCCCTGATCTTCCAGGCTTCGACGGACTCGGGGGGCTGGAAGGGGAAGAAACCATCGAGATCCTTCGGGGGCGAGAGCCTGACATCCTCGGCGAGGCACTCTGTCCTTGCGACCGATGCCAACGCGAGCAACAGCCCGGCGACCATCACCGCCGATAGTCGACTGCGCTTCGTTGGAGGATGCGATCCCTCTTCCCAAAAGAGACCCGGCAGAGCAGGGGGGGCAAACCGTTTCATCGCGTCTCCTGATTGCTAGTGTGCGATTCGTGGTCGTAAGTCTTCTCTGGTAGCGCGTGTTCGCATCGTATTTCCCCTGACTCGCTCGGCTTCATGGGACGCTCATGGGTCATGGCCCTGCCTTGCCCACGGCAGCTCCTTCCGGTTTTGGCGAAGGCGAGGCTTCCTTGGATGCCGGTCGCGGGACGAGTACGAGACAATCGAGTCCGAACATGTGCGCCGGCCGAGCGAGAGGATTGGCCCCTACGATCTCCACCGTCAGCGTGGCCGTACCCGGGCTGAGATCGTGCACACCCAGCGACACCGGCAGGAGTGGAATCACCTGCTGGTCGTACAGATCGACGGGTCCAATGGCGGCAGCATCCTGCCACGCGAGCCTCACGCGAGCATAATCGGGGGCCTTCGTCAGGATCGCGAAAACCTCGTGCGGACCGCTCGTACGCACCGGCACGTCCAGAACGAGCCGATCGCCAGGCTTGCCGCCAGTCCACCAGGCCTGTGAGTTACCGCTCCAACGGCCCGCCGAGAAGCCAGCCATACCCTGCGGAGCGACTCGACCATTGGGTGGTGAACGCGGCACCAGCGATTCCCCTTCCACAGCACCGGCAATCCGACCGTCGCCGTTGAAGGGAGGCGGACCCTCACCCGGCAGCGGCACCTGTGACGGGTGCCTGAGATAGGCCACGAGATCGACGGCCGACCGTGGCTCCAGCTGCGCAAGCTGGTTTTCAGGCATCAGCGATTGCGTCGAGAGCGTGCGGGTCTCGATGTCGCCGATCGGCACGACCACCCGCTCCGTGGGTGTCTGCAGTGTCACCGCCTGCGGGCTCTCGGACACGACGATTCCGCCGAGCACCCGCCCGTCGATCGTGACGATCTGGGTCATCTGATCATCCCGACCCACTAGCGCGCTGGGGTCGAGCAGGTTCGACAGCAGGTAGCCGACATCTGACCGATTGGACCCGGTCAATTCCGGACCGATCGTCGCTCCCGTCCCGTGCAGCACATGACAGGTGCCGCACGTCTTCGTGAACACCTCGCGGCCATGCGAGAGATCGGCGGACGCGAGCGTCTTCTCGTCGAACTGCTTCCGCCAGCGTTCGAATTCATCCTTTCGGTCGGCCGGCGTCGCACGCACCGTGCCCCACACCTCTGACAATCGCCTGAGCACACGGACATCGGCCGACTCGGCAAGCCTTCCGACCGTAAACGCCGCGAGGTCACTCCGCGGAACGTCTTTCCGCTCGATCGCGTCGAGAAGCGCGAGCGTCCAATCAGGGCGGGACGTGAGCGTGGCGATCGCGGCCTGCCGGTCGGCCGACGAAAGCCCCTGGTAACTGGCGAGCACGGCCGCGGGCGTCCCGTCATGCGGGACCGCCGCCAACGCCGACAAGGCCGGCCGTCGAAGCACGCCGTCGGAAAGCAGCCCGTGCAGGAGCGGCGGCAAAGCAGGATCGCGGGCGGCGACGAGCGAATCAAGCGAGGAGAGCCGATCGCTTTCGGCAGCCCTCGGGTCGGAGACGATGGCGCGCAGCACGGGCAGCACACGCGGATCACCAACCCGGGCAGCCACCGGGTCGCCCAACCTGCGAACCTCGAGCGACTCATCCCGCTTCAACGACTCATATCCGTCGTCCCAGGCGGCGGGAAGGACGGCGCGGCCACGTGCCGCAAGCGCCGTCGCGATTTCTTTGAGCATCCAGGCCCTGTCGGCGGACGTAGCGGCCGCCACGGCGCCCAGCAGCGGCTCCTAGAACCGTGCCTCGGCAGCGAGTCGTCGGTCGATGAACCGCGATACGATCGGCACGCGGCTCGCTGCCGCGAGGCCGAGGGCCCGCGG
>JBJTBB010000194.1:0-3873 GCA_046091125.1 Planctomycetaceae bacterium | reverse complement strand
CCCGGGCCGACCCGTGACCGGGGCCGCCATTGCAGCGGGCACGGAACAAGATCGGCAACACTGCCCGACGAACCCGCGGCGCGACGGCGGTCTCGTCGACGACCGCCGTCGGCGCCGAAGACGCCGTCGAAGTGGACGGTTCGGCGGCAGGGGAATCAACGCCTGCGAGCAAGAAAACGGTAAGGACGAAAAGGCTTATTCGCGGCATTGGAGGATCATTGTGCCAAGGATGTTGCGGGTGGCCGATGGTGTCTAGTGAAATCGATGTCAGGGTCGCGGGTCCACCCGCAGCACGCCGCGTCCGCTTCGCTGTCGCACGTCCTGGTCCGCCTGGGTGACCGTCACCTCGCAGGTGATGTCTTTCGTGGAACCGATCAGCGCATCGTCGGTGGCCTCGATGTCGAACTCGATCTGCTGCGTATCGCTCGCGATCGTCGGCAATGGCTCGTGCACCTCCACGCCCTTGGGGAGGCCCACGAGCCGCACCGGTGCATTGCCCGCGAAGGGAGTCTTATGTGAAACGCGCCACGTGAGCTTCTTCCGCTCGCCACGGCGGACGCTGTCGGGCTCGGCAGTTAGTTCCACGAAAGGCTCCGCCACCGCGAGCGATACGATTTTCGAGGAGACGCGGACCTGTCCGTCGCCGTGCCAGCCCTGGTCACCCCAGTCCTTGGTGACGGCCGTGACCACAAGCGGCTGCGGTCCCAACGGCGCCGACTGGTCCGCGGATAGCTGCAGCACGCCCTCAGTCTGCCCCGGCTCGATCACCACCTGGGGAGGCACCCCGATGCCGCCCGGCTTCCAGTCACACTGGAAGCCCACGGGGCCGTCGAAACCGTTCCGCCTCACCAACCGCACCGGAATCGCAAGCTCGCCGCCGCGGACGATTGCCGCGGAGGGCTCGTTGATCTCCAGCGAAAACGGAGGCTTTTCAAGAACCGCCAGCATCAATCCATCCAGGCGCACCGTCTTCCAGGCATCGCCGCCGGGCTTGTTAAGGAAGGGCAGGTTCTGCTGGGATCCGCTCTCGAGTCGCACGCTTGGATCCAGTGGCTTCACGCGGAGCGTGATCACGGCGGCCGCGAGCGGTGCGTCGTCGGTCGCCTCGAACTGGATGGGCCACCGGGCGGCGCCAGGCGGAACACGGTTGGCAAGCAGGGTCACGCCAGGCGGCAGTCCCTCGGCCACGATCTCGCTCTCTCCCTTGAACGTGTTCCCCTGACAGGGCATGAGATTCACGTTCACGGTCCACCGGTCCCCCCGCGGAATGCCGAGGCTCGCCCACTTGGGTGCCTCCCACCAGTAGAGCGTCCAGGGGAGCACCGCCAGGATGCCATCGCGTGCGGGCTCGACCTCAATCCGGTAGACCGCGACGGCCGAGCCTCCACCGCCGAGGTCGCTCATCGAGAGGACATGCTCGCCGTCGACCTTTGGCTCCCAGATCACCGATGGATCGATCGCCTCGGGCAGAACACCGCCTCCGTAGGCGGAGATGCCGAACACGTCCCGCTCCTCTCGATCGGCCGAGTACTTCACGATCGACGTTCCGGCTGGCTGCCCGTCAGCTGCAGGCGAAATGATCTCCAGTCGTGGCTGCAGCGGCGAACCCAGCGCCGCCGCGAACACCCGCACACGGTATCGATCCCCCTTCTTCACCATGACCCGGAAGCGATCGACATCGCCGGCCTCCTCGACGATGCCATTGATCGCCACCGGCAGGCTGGCCACCACCGTCTCGGCGGCGGGATCCTCGAGCAGGTTCGCAAACGGGCTCGACCGCAACGACATCGGAATTGGTCCGTCACCGGCACGGCCGAACGCACCGTGGTCCGCCGGGATCACGACCGTTTCCTCGAAGGGTCCGAGCGGGTCGCCGAGGAATCGTATGGGCACGGCCTGTCCGGAGGGACCGCCGGGCGGAAAGGCCGCGAGCGGTCGCCGGTAGTCGCCAATGTGGACCACGTACGGCGCCCGATAGGTGGTGAACGTGGATCTCTGGACCTCCACGAAGACGAACGATCCGGCAGGCCCCTCGACGAGCGGCGGCAGGTCGTCGGGCACGCGGAAGGACACCGATGGATCCTGTATGTGCAGGGCGTTGTCGTCGTTGGCGGCAAGCTGCCGGCCGGCGGCGTCCACCACCCGCAGTTTGAGGTCGTAGCCGGAGTCTTCACCATGACCGTGGGTGAAGTCGCTGATTCTCACGCAGCCGACCTCCGCCGTGAGCCGGTCGCCGGGCGTGACGGGCACGCGATACAGGTCGACGTCACCGTCCTCCTGGCTGTCCATGAAGGCGTGTACCGTCACGTTCGGCTGCAAGGGCATGGCCGTGGCCGGCGAGCCGTTGCCCTTTGTTCCGCGTTGCGGGTCATCCTCGATCTCGTCGACGACCGGAAACGGCGTGACGTTGAACGTCGCCGCCATCGAGAGCGTCGATCGCGTCCGCACCCGAAAGACGTGCTCTCCAACCGGGCAGTCCGAGGCGATCTCGAAGACGCCCGTGAGGTTCGGCCAATGCGGCACGGGCTTGTCAGGCTCCTTGCCGATCGGCTCGATCGACACGGCGCGGATGCCGGGGCGGTAGAAGACGATCTCCTCGGCACCGACGAGGTAGGAGCCGTTGATCGTCACCTCCACGGTCTTCCCGCGCTCGCCGATCCGTGGCCGCACCTGATCGATGGAGTTGAAGGTGCCGGCGATCGCGGCAGAGTCACCGGAGAGGCGGACCAGGCCGGCCAGCACGACGACCGCTCCCACGAACCGCCGCGAGTCGCCGCGTCTGCACATCCACTGCATCGGGAAACTCCAGGAGGGACCATGCACGGGGAGGCTGAAACGATCAGCCGAGGATGCCCTTGACGAGAGCACCATCCTTGATGATTTCGATCGGTCGCGTGCCGAAGGCCACGAGTTCCTTGTCGGCGTCGATGCCGAGCAGGTGGTAGACCGTGTACTGCAGGTGCTCGAGCGGCGCGCCGTCGCGCGATGGCTCGCCTCCGACCGGGTCGCTCGCCCCGTACACGACGCCACCGGCGATACCGCCTCCGGCCATCAGCATCGAATAGCAGCGGGCCCAGTGGTCGCGACCGCTGTTGCTGTTCACCTTCGGGGTACGGCCGAACTCACTGGTCACCCAGACGAGTGTTGTCTCGAGCATGCCCCTCTGGGCGAGATCGGTGATCAGGCCGGCGATCGCGTGATCGAGCGGCGCCATCTGGTCGTCACAGTTTTTTTTGACGTCGACGTGGGAGTCCCAGCCGCCATAGGTGACCGTCACGAAACGCGTGCCCGCCTCCACCAGACGTCTCGCCATGATCAGCCTCTCGGCGAGTCCCTTGGGATGGAACTTTCCGTCGGGTCCCTTGACGAGGCCGGTCACCTCGCTGCCGTAGAGCTTGAAGGACGACTCGGGTTCACCCTCGAAGCCGAAGGCCTTCTGTGCCTGCTGTGAGGTGAGCAGTCCGTAGGCGTTCTTGTAGAATCCGTCCATCGTGTCGAGCGTCGCCGGGTCGGCCTCCAACCGCCGGATCTTCCTCTGGATCACGTCACGCGCCCGCTGCCGACGGTCGAAGCGATCGAGCGGCAGTTCCTTGGGCAGCGCGAGGTCGCGGACCTGGAAGCCTTTGACGCCTGGATCGGCGTTGAGTTCGAACGGACCGTAGGCGCTGCTCAGGAAACCGGTGCCACCCACGAATCCTTCCTGGTAGCGAATGGCGATGTAGGGCGGGATGACTCCCCGACCACCGAGTTCATGCGAGCCGATCGAGCCCATCGGCGGATAGTCGATGACGGCCGTGGGCGGAGAACCGTTGGAGAGGGGGTAGGTCGCCAGACCGTGTTGCGGAATCTTGCCCACCACGCTGCGGATGAGCG
>JBJTBB010000193.1:0-3192 GCA_046091125.1 Planctomycetaceae bacterium | reverse complement strand
GGCGTATTGTGTTTCGATCGCCCTTGCCGTCCACAACCGGCTCCTGGTTGGCGTCGTCCACGATCCCGTCGCAGGCGAGACGTTCTCCGCAACCAGCGGCGGCGGTGCGTGGCTGAACGGCAAGAGGCTCGGCGTTTCCCGCATCTCGAGGCTTGAGGATGCCCTGGCAGCCGTCAGTTTTCCTGCCCAGGCCACAGTCGAGTCGGATGCCGTCCGGGACTTTCTGGTTGCGTTGCCACACTTCCAGGCCTTTCGCCGCAGTGGATCGACGGCACTCAATCTGGCCTGGCTGGCGTCTGGCAGGCTCGATGCCTTCTGGGTGCGACGCATCCAGAGTTGGGACGTGGCGGCTGGCCTGCTCCTCGTGCGGGAGGCTGGGGGCTTTGTCACGCCTCTTGGTGACCACGTCCAGACGACTGCGATCCAGGATGTCGATCTCGACTCGCCAGCGTTCGTCGCTGCGGCTTCGCCCGAACTTGTCCGGGCGATTCTGGAGCTGCTTCGTCCTGAAGGCCGCGTGACGTCAGCCGCGACGGCCCGTTGACCGGTGGTGTGGATTTCTCTGCAAAAGCGGCGTCTGACACCGGAATGGTGCGTGGGGGGACGGATTGCAACGGTCCTGAGGAATCCGCCGGTTAACGAAAGGTTTGCGTTTCAGCCGCGGCATCGGAGGCTACGCTTGGAAGTGGGGCGGGGGGAGCATTCGGGGCTCCCCCGATGGACGGGCCCCCTGGTGGAGAACGTGTACCCATGATCGACGTGATGGCGAACGCTGCCGATGGCGGGCGGTGCCCGTCCCGCACGCCGCGTGATGTCCTGGTTGCCGCTCTCGGGGCAACGATTTCGACACGATGCGTCGCCCTCGTGCTCATGCAATTGATCTTGGCGATCTGCGGCGGACTTCGGGCGGAGGATTCGCCGGGAACACAGCCGACTCTTTCCGAGGTCAAGCCTGAGATCTGGTATCTCCGGGATGCCGATGGCACCCTGCTTCCATCACCGGGATTTCGGTACGAGGATTTCGTCGAACTGATGCGGTTGAAGGAGGGCCTTCCCGCAAAACCACGTCAGCCCGACGCGATTGTCGATCGGATGGCCATCGATGCGACGATCGACGGCCGGTTCTGCCGCGTCGAGATCGTCTTTCAGATCGACTGCACGCATGCGGGCTGGGCATCGGCATTTCTGGCCATTCCGCAGCTCATCCTCGATCGTCCGCCCGTCCACGAAGGAGCCGGCCGATTTGTGCTCGAACCCGTCGTGCGGGCTCCCCGGAATCCACCGGGCGACGCCGAGGGCGGTGCGGGAAGAGTCCTGGCTGAGGAGGGCGGCTATCGCGCATGGTTCGAAGGAATCGCGGACGAGCGACAGGACCTCGCGAGACACGTCATCAGGCTGTTTGGAGTCGTGCCGGTTGAGCGATCGAGCAGTTCTCAAGCCATTCGCCTCGGTCTCCCGCGGGCGAACACGTCGGTATTCAGGTTGACGACCGCGCTCAGCGATCCCATCGTCGAGGTGACCCCCGATCGCGCTGAAGTGACGGTCCGGCCCGTGGGCAAGCGGTCCGCGACCACCAGCGATCCGTCAGGCTCCCGCGATGGAGATGAGGATGATGCCAGGGCATCATCCTCCGCGGCCCCTGCGGATACCGCGGTGCCCGCGTTTGGAGTCGAGGGTTCGGACGCTGTTGGGACCGACGAGGGGACGACCGGGCGAATCGACGGCAGTCTCGTGACCGTGCTCGGGCTTTCCGGAACGGTCGAAGTCCGCCTTAACGCGAGGGACTCGGCCATCGGACCACTAGACCGGCCGGCCCAGGTCATCGGGGAGATCATCGTTCGGATAGACGGACGCAAGGCGATTTCCGACGTCACACTTTCGGCGTCCGGTCTGCCGCTGAACGCGGATCGCTTGAACGTGCGCCTCCCGCGCGGCGCAGCCGTCACCGGTGCCCGGTCTCCGAGTCGATTCATCGGCACGTCCCAGCGAGATGGGGAGGACGTCGCGGAGTTTGCGATTGAAAAAGTTGGGGGTGCGGCCGAGCTCCACTTCACCTGCGAGAGCCGGGTCGATTCCACCGGCCAAGAGCCGTTGGAATCCTTGGCCTACGCCGTGGACGGGATCGCTTCGTGGAGGCAGTGGGGGAGAGCGAGCGTCATCGTGGATGGTGTTTGGCAGGTCGACTGGGAGCCAGTGGCGGCCAATCGTCGGGTTGATCCGCCTCCGTCCATAGGCCAGCCAGAAGAATCCACCACCCCCGAGCGGTCTGGGACGGCTGCGTTCGCCGGGGCCTTCGCCTACGACTCGCAGCCGGCTTCGATGCCCCTGCGAATCCGCCCGCTCGGCACCCGCATGGCGATCGAACCGGAGTATCGCTACGCCGTCGGTACATCCCGCATCGAACTCGATGCCCGACTCCGCGTGTCGGTTCGCGGTGCCCCCATCAACCGGCTCGAGATCGCCCTGCCGGGTTGGGCGATCGATGATGTCGGCCCTGCCGGGCTGGTCGACACGTCTCGTCTGAGCGGTGAAAGCGGTCGGCTCCTGATCCCGTTCGTTCGCCCGCTCTCCGGCAACGCGACGATCGAATTACGCGCTGGACGATCGATCGAGCCCGATGCGACGGCCGTCGAGTGGGTGTTGCCCGTCCCCCGGGCAGACCTCGTCGGACCGGCCGCCTTGACGATCGTTCCTCAGCCGAACATCGAACTCGTGCCCGATGCCGAGCGAACGACGGGACTGGTGAGACAGGTGATCGGCCAGCCCTCCGGTCGTCAGGGTGAATCAGGGGCGATCGCGTACCGCATGGAGGGCTCAGAAGCCGGTTTTCGTGCGACGCGTCGATTTCTTGGAAGGCGAGTGGATGCCGTCGCCTCGATCCGGGCGGTCGTGGACGTTGACGATACCGTCGTCGAGGAGGTCGTTCGTCTTGATGTCGCCCACCTCCCCTTGGAAGTCCTGCAGCTTGCGGTGCCGCGCGCGGTGATCGAAACGGGCTCGCTGGAAGTGCGGCACAACGGACTTCTTCTGAGTGTGATGGAGCAAGCGAAAGGAGACGACGAGTCCGATGATCTTTCAGTCACGGCCGCTGGCACACCAGCCACCGTCCAGGTCGTGCTGCCGGTTCCACTGCTGGGACCGGGAGAACTCCGTGTTCGGTACGTGTTGCCAACTCCCGAGATACCATCGGAG
>JBJTBB010000192.1:0-3680 GCA_046091125.1 Planctomycetaceae bacterium | reverse complement strand
ACGATCGCGCCCGTTCCCGCGAAGACCAGACAAAATGTCCCGAAAGCCTCCGCAGCGAGCCTGCGGGCGAGCGGGGCGGCGAACGAGTCCGTGGGCGGAGCGGGGGAAGTTGTCGCCATACGTCATCCAATCGCCGGGCCGACGTCAATAGAACATCGCCCCCGGGATCACGAGGACGCAGCGGTCCACTACCATAGACTGGGCGAAGAGTTTCAAAGGGTCTGGTTGCGGGCGGCACTGGCGCCCGATTGCCGGCTGGAACTCCGCCGGTGCCAGTCGAAGAGGTCGTCGAGCCGTAATCCATTTCACGATTCGGGCCGGCGAGGTGGCAAGGCTCCGGGAGCGATCGTCCTCGCGAACGGTCTGCTGCCCGGGGTCGTCCGCTGCATCCGAATCACATCAGCCAGCTCGGGGAGAATCGTTCGATGAACGTTCGGGAATTTTGTCACCTTCTTGCCCATCACCCTGCCGAGAGGATGCACCTGATGCTGCCGGACGGCCGTTTCGTTCCAGCCCATTTTCATGTCACCGAAGTGGGTCGTGTACAAAAGGACTTCATCGATTGCGGCGGCACGAGACGTTCGACGACGTCGTGCGTGTTGCAGGTCTGGGTGGCCGACGATACGGACCACCGTCTCGCCGCCGGCAAGCTCGCCGGGATCATGGAAGTGGCGGCACCATTGCTTGGCTCGGAGGAACTGCAGGTGGAGGTCGAGTACGAGTCGGGAGTCGTTTCGCAGTATCCAATCGGCCGTGCAGAGGCCACGCCCTACGGCCTGTTGTTCGAGCTCGGTACGAAGCACACGGCCTGCCTGGCTCCGCAGAAGTGTGGCATAGACAGCGGCTGCTGTGGCTGAAAGGCCGATGACGTTCGTCCGACGACGAGCGGGCATCGCCCATGCGGATTTGCCGTGGCTTCAGGCCGGATGAATGCGCGGGTCGCCGGATTGGATCACGAACGCGGCGCGGGGGAACGTGCGGCCGCCCGGAGCCAACACGTCGTCGATCACCATGAAATCACTTCGCCACTCTCGCGGCGTGACGGTGCAGCGGATGTAGCCCCTCTCGCCGTTGTGGTACTTCACGCCCGGATTCGTGGCGAGAATGCGGTCGAGCCCCACCGGCTTCTCCGGCCCGTTACCGCCGCTCGAGAGCGAGGTGGCGACGAGTTCCGTGGCTATGATCGGCGCATCGGCCGCGAGGTCGTCGATCCGCACTTCATTGGCCCATGCGGAATGGATGTCACCCGTCAGGACGACGGGATTCGATACCTGTCGCTCCAGCATGAAGCGAAGGAGCATATCCCGCTCCGCCAGGTAGCCGGGCCACTGGTCCATCGAGCAGCCTGGCTCGGCACCGGCGGGGCCGAGACGCACCGCCGTCATCATCACCTGCTGGGTCAGCACGTTCCAGGCCGCCGGTGACGTCAGTAATCGTTGCTGGAGCCAGGCACGCTGCTCCAGACCGAGAAGGGTCTGGGTGCTCGCGCGGGCGGCATCGTTGGGCGGCGTGTTGCGGTCGCCATTGGGCTGGTCGGAGCGGTACTGACGTGTGTCGAGGACGAGGAACTCCGCGAGCCGGCCGAAGCTGCATCGCCTGTAGAGCCGCATGTCGCTGCCGCGGGGGAGGCAGGCGGACCGGATCGGCATCGCCTCGTAATAGGCCTGGTAGGCGTTTGCCCGCCGTTCGAGGAAAGCGGACGGATCCACTCCCCGCTCTTCGGAGATCGCTCCGGCGCAGTTGTTGTCGAACTCGTGGTCATCCCAGGTGACGACCCAGGGGCATGCGGCGTGCATCCCATGGAGCAACGGATCACTGCGGTACTGCGCGTGGCGCACACGGTAGTCGGCCAGCGATGTGATCTCGGGCCCGACATGCGTCCGTACCTTGCCGTTGCGGCCGGCCTCGTACTCGTAAATGTAGTCGCCAAGATGGCAGACGAGATCGACATCGTCGCGGGCCATCTGCTCATAGGCGGTGTAGAGCCCCTGCTCGTAGTTCTGGCAGCTCGTCACGGCGAATCGCAGGCGGGAGGCGAGTTGCTCGGGCGATGGGAAGGTGCGGGTGCGTCCGACGGGGCTCGACGCATCGCCGCAGCCGAAGCGGTAGAAGTACCAACGGTCGGGATCGAGTCCCGCGGGTTCCACGTGCACCGAATGGCCGAGTTGCGGCGTCGCGTGGGTCTTCCCGGAGGTGACGACCCTCCGAAAGCCCTCGTCGTCGGCCAGTTCCCACCAGACCTCGACCGGCTCGGGCGGCATGCCGCCGTCGGGGTCGAGCGGTCGTGGCGCGAGCCTCGTCCAGAGCACGACGCTCGAGTCGTCGGGATCGCCGGATGCCACACCGAGAGAGAATGGATCCGCTGAAAAGATCGGCCGTGCGAGAGCGGAGGATGCCCGTCCCAGCAGGGGAAGGCCTGCGAGTGACGGAAGCCGTCGCAGGATCTCCCGCCGTGAAAGTCCCAGGTCCTGACGCGGGGCGTGTCGTCGGGTGTCAGCGGTCTTCCGTGAACGGCAGGGCATCGGTTCATGTCTCCGCAGGCGATCGATGAGATCGATCCAACGAGAACGCATGATATCGTGTGCCGATCGGCACGATTGCCCCTGGGAGCCACGACGCATGCGGACGAAACGACTCGGCAACTCGGACCTGGAGATCACACCGCTGGGCTTCGGCGCCTGGGCGATCGGCGGGGGCGACTGGTCATTTGGATGGGGCGCGCAGGATGACGCCGACAGTATCGCGGCCATTCACGAGGCGATCGATCTGGGGATCAACTGGATCGACACCGCACCCGTGTATGGACTGGGGCGTTCGGAGGAGGTGGTGGGTCGGGCTCTCCGAGGGCACTCGCGGCGGCCCTACGTGTTCACGAAGTGTGGTCGCGTCTGGGACGAGGCCCGGCAGATCGGCAAGCGACTTTCCGCCGCGAGCATCCGCAGCGAGTGCGAAGCCAGCCTGAGCAGGCTCGGCGTCGAGTGCATCGATCTCTACCAGATTCACTGGCCCGAGCCCGACGAGGACGTGGAGGAGGGCTGGGGCGAATGCGCGCGGCTGAAGGCGGAGGGAAAGGTCCGATGGATCGGCGTCTCGAATTTCAGCGTCACCCAGATGGAACGGGCGGAGAGAATCGCCCCGATCACGTCGCTACAGCCGCCTTACTCGCTTTTGCGCCGAGACATCGAGCAAACGCTCCTGCCTCATGCGTCGGGCCGAGGCATCGGCGTGGTCGCCTACTCGCCGATGGCCTCTGGGTTACTGACGGGCACCTGGTCGGCTGCACGGCTGGCGTCGCTGGCGGACGACGACTGGCGGAAGGCGAAAAATCCGCTTTTTCAGGAGCCGGCGTTCGGCCGCAACGTGCGGTTCGCCGAGTCGCTCCGCGGAATCGCCCGGCCAAGCGGCGTGTCGCCCGGTGCCATTGCCCTGGCATGGGTGCTCGCGAACCCCGCGGTCACCGGTGCGATCGTCGGGGCCCGAAGACGGGGGCAGCTGCCGGAGCTTATCGGAGCCAGCACCATCCGGTTGTCTGGCGACGAGAAACGCCTGCTGGACGCGGGCCCGCAGGCCCTCCCGGCGGTCGAGGCTGCGCGTTCGTGAGCATCCGGCTTCGGCGTGGCACCGGCTCTGCTGCGGCTAGAGTGTCGTCGCGTGGGCGGATCGGCGAATGACTCTCGATG
>JBJTBB010000191.1:0-3226 GCA_046091125.1 Planctomycetaceae bacterium | reverse complement strand
AGCAAGTGCCCCAACCTGCGTCCGCGATGCACGAAGAATTGAGTCTGAGACCCGCTCGTCCCGAGACTTCGATTTCGGAGCGTGAACGTAGCCAGGCGACTCGCCGGCTTTGCCGGATGCACGAGCCCGACGTTCCAGCCGGTTCGGCCGCTCAAGGAGCCCTGGCTGCCGGCCGCCCGCACCGAGCTCGCACCACCCTTGATGAGTACGTTCAGCCCTCCTCCGACGCGTTCGTGCAGGCATTCGAACGCACGGTCGACCGCCCATCCCTTCCCGATGGCGGCGAATGTCAGGGCAAGGCCCGGTACCAGAAACCGAACGTGCCGTGCCGTGACATCGATCTGGACCGACGCCATACCGCTCGCAGCCCGAGCCTGCGCCAGGGCCTGTGCTTCGGGCACACGTCCCTGCCTTTGATGGAAGCCCCATGCCCTCACAAGCGCGCCAGTCGCGGGGTCGAAAGCGCCTGCCGATCGTTCCCAGAGCGCATGCGACCGCACCAGCACGTCCAGCATCTCGTGGGACACCTCACAGGGGCCGTCTGATGCCAGCCTGTTGAGGCGCGACGCCTCGCTTGACTCCTGATGCACCGTCAAAAGGGATTCGACCGCGTCGACCGCATCGAGGGCCTCGATCGCCCAATCGGTTGCCTCTGCGTTGTCACCGGCGTTGAAGATGACCTCGAACGTGCAGGCCATCGCTTTTCGCCCCACCCGGAGAGAGTGAAGGCCGGCCGATGCATCCGCCGCTGATGGTTCGGGCGTCTCATCGGATAGGGCCCGATCAGCCGATTCTTCCGGGAGAGACATCATTCGGGCAGCATCCGTCGAACGCCTTGGATACACTCTGACCAATGATCCGACCCGTCAGGAACCCGCTTCCGGTTTCCCGTGCCGCCGATGAGTGAACTGCTCACACGGGGTTCCTACCTCGGAATCATCCTGTTCCTGACGCTCACCGGCATCGGACTGCCGGTGCCGGAAGAGGTTCCGATCGTGGCGGCTGGCGTGGCGAGTCGGCACGGAGTGCTGCATTGGTATTACGCCCTTCCGTCCTGCCTGTTGGGTGCCCTCCTGGGGGACAGCCTGATGTACTTCATCGGTCGGTCCTTCGGGGCGGCCGTCCTTCGAAATCACCCATGGTGGAGCGGGTTTCTCACTGAGGAGCGCGAACGAACGATCGAGAAGCTCATCAAGGAGCATGGAATCAAAGCCTTTTTCGTGGCGAGGTTCCTGGTGGGGCTCAGAAGTCCGTTCTATCTGACGGCTGGAATCCTCAAGGTTCCCTACCGCTGGTTCATTCTTTCCGACGCGATCTGCGCGACGATCGTCATCGGAGGGTTTTTCGGGCTCTCTTACGCTTTTGGAGATTCGATCGGCGCCATCATTCAGTCCGCGGAAAAGTGGATCACCGTCGCGGCCGGTGCACTGGCGGTACTCGCCGTCGTGGCCTTTTTCTGGTTTCGCAGGAGGCGGCTGCGACTGCTCGACCAGGACCCCGAGAGTCTGTTCGAGAATCGCGAACTCATCTTCGGCCCTGCCGCCGACCGCCTGCCTGACCGCATGCTCGGTGGCGATGGCCCGGACATCGATCACCCCGGTGCTCCCTCAAAAAAACGCCCCCACGAGCGGCGTCTGGACTGACAGTCGCGAGGGACGCTGATGCTTCACCTTGGGGCGAGACCGCGGTCGAAGGCCTCCTGATCCCGCCGATAGACGGCCAGCACCGTCTCGAAACGCTCGAGCGGAATGCGATACACCGGAGCCTCTTCGGTATGCGCATGGCAGTGTGCGACGAGCAACCGGTAGAGGAATTTGAAGAGGTGCCTCGGGACACGGAGGCTTCGCAATCCCTCGAGGAGTCTCCGCTGGTCGACCTGGGGCTCGAAAAGCTGGGAGAGCGTCGTCGGAGGATTCACCACGCTCGCCGCTCGCACTCGCATCGAGGCGATGTCGTACAGAGTCTCTCCCGACCATTCGAGCGAGGGCACGAGATTTTGCTTGTCGAGACGGGCCCTCTGATGAAACGCCTCGGTCTCCCGTTCGATGAAACCGAACAATTCCGCCGGCAGCAAGAGTTTGAGCCCCAAGCCGGGGCTCTTGAGGAATTTATTGTCAAAAATCGGCCAGATCGCCTGCCGCATCCTTTCGGCAGAACCGTTGATCAAATGTGGTTCGTCCAGCCTGTCGACGATCACCACCATGCCGAGGCAGCCGAGCCGACCGAGGATGCCCTGGAACTTCGCGAGCAACTCATATCGATCATCGCTGCGAGCCGATGCCGGCAGGGGCTGTCCTGCGAGATCCACGGGCGGCATCGACGCCAAAGCCGAGGCAAGTTGGCCAAGCGACCTATTTCCCGTCCGCATGCTCCGAACGATTCGCCAGGCGACGAGCCGACCGCGAGCCTGTCGGACGAGCCACGGCGCCCATGACACGGCGACGAGCATCCAAGGCCACCACCAGGTCGTGAAATCGAGGCCGCCTCGCCAGACTCCAATCGAGATGGCCGTCGCCATGATCGCTGTTGCCAAGACCCCGAGGCCCAGCGGCCATCGATCGACGAGCCGCCCATACCCGATCCGGCGACGAAGGCGGGCGAAACGTGACGGAAAACTTTCGGCCGTCGATTGGTCATAGCAGGCGGCCAGGAGCGTGAGATCCCTGGCTTCAGCGGATGCAAGGGACCATTTGCAGCGGGTGTTCGCACCGACGAGAAGCGACACCAGCTGGGTCACCGCAAGCGAGAGAATCGCATCCATGTGATCCCAGAGCTTCCACTGACCGAGCACCTTTTCGACCGGGCGGTTGGGACCGACCCGACTGACAAAGCGATCAAGAAACGGATTGAAATCGTCGTAGAGCACGACGAGCGTTTTGCCGACCGGCATGGCGGACCCGCCGGACTCAGCCACCGATTCGTTCTCCCTCTCGATCTGCCGAACCATCTGCAGCTTGAGGGCCGTTTTTCCAGCCCCCTTCTCCCCGAACACGATCGCCGTGCTCGGATCCGCCGAATCACCGAAGATCTTGTCCCAAGAGGGATGAAACGTCGTCTCGAGACACGTTCGCTTGAAAACCGTGTCGTTTTGGGCGTCCTCTTCGGCGACGGGATTCCCAGCGATGCCGTGATGCTCGAGAAACTCCCTGAGCTTCATGGCACTCGAGATCCCTTCTCGTCGTCAGAACGTCGGCACGTGGATGACGGGCCCGACCACCAGCTCACT
>JBJTBB010000190.1:0-11241 GCA_046091125.1 Planctomycetaceae bacterium | reverse complement strand
TCTGCCCGTGGCACGACGATTCGCGGCCGAGCATGCAGGTGAGCCCCGAGCGGCAGACCTTTCGCTGCTGGGTGTGCAATATCGGCGGCGATGTCTTCAGTTTTCTGATGAAGATGGAGCGTATTGAGTTTCCGGAGGCTCTCGAACAGTTGGCGGCTCGGGCCGGCATCGAGATGCCGAGACGGTCCAGAGGTGTCATTTCGGCTGGCGGTGACGGCCGCAGCACGCTCCTCGAGGTTCTCGAATGGGCTCGCGGGCGTTTCGAGTGGGCGCTTGCGTCGATCCCCGAGGCCTCTACGGCCCGCGAGTATGCGGCTTCGCGTGGTCTCACGGACGAGCGGGCGAAGCGTTTTGGAATCGGATACGCGCCGGCCGGCTGGGATTGGCTCTCACGACAGGCAGTCGCCGCGGGTTTATCACAGCATGTGCTCGTCGAGTGCGGGCTGGCCGTCGAGCGGCAGGATCGGAGCGGTCTCTACGACCGCTTTCGCGAACGGCTGATGTTTCCGATACGGGATGTTACCGGACGCTGCATCGCCTTCGGCGGGAGATCGTTGCCCGGGGCAGCGACGGATACAGCCAAATACATCAACTCGCCGGAAACAGCCATCTTTTCGAAGCGTTCGACCCTCTACGGACTCGACGCCGCCAGGGACGCCATCATCCGGTCGCGGCGTGCGATCGTCGTGGAGGGCTATACGGACTGCATCGCCGCCCATCAGGCCGGTGTGCAGGATGTGGTGGCAGTGCTCGGGACAGCTCTGGGAGACCGCCACGTACGCCTCCTGCGTAGGTATGCGGACGGGATCGTGGTGCTGTTGGACGGCGATGAGGCGGGGCGCCGCAGAGCAGACGAGATTCTCGAACTGATTCTTTCGGAGCCCATCGACGTCAGGATCGCGAGGCTCCCCACGGGAATTGACCCCGCGGATCTCCTCCGTTCGACGGGGGCTGACGCATTTCTCGCCGTTGTGGAGGCTGCCGTCGATCCGCTCGAGTATCGCCTGGACGAGGCCGTCGCGGGCCTTCCGCCGTCGCCATCCGACGACCGTATCCTTGCGGCCATCCAGCGGGTGCTGGAGGCGGTCGCGGCCCTCGGCGGGGGCGGCCGCCATCGCCTGCCACCGGCCGCCGAAAGACTGCGGATTGAGCAGATTCTCGGTCGGCTCTCGAAGCGATTCGGCATCTCTGTGGCCGCTCTGCGGGAGCGGCTAAATGAACTGCGAAGTGCCTCAAAGAGTGCGCGACGGGACATGTCCGACGAGGCCGAACGCGAGGACAGCGTCCGTCCTGCACGGCCGATTCACCTTCCACCCTGGGACCGAGAGGTGCTCGAGGTGCTGGTGGGCGTTCCGGGGGCCGTCGGCGTGATCGTCAACGAGCTTTCGGGCGATGCGCTCGAGTCGCCGGTGGGGCGGTCGCTATTCGAGACCGTGCGAAGGCTGCACGCGGAGGGTCGCTCGGTCGGCGTACACGATCTGATCGACGCCGTCGAGGATCCCGCCCTCCAGAGTCTGATCGTGGAAGTGGACGAGACGGGGGCCGGTCGAGGACAGCTCGACCCTGCTGCACGTCTTGCCACACTTCGTGAGACGCTCAGTCGACGCATCGCGGCGCAGCGTTGCAACGCGAGCGCTCGTCAACTCAGGAGTGCCGGTCTGCGTCCGGAGGATGCAGCCGGCCTACTGGAATCGCTCGTCGCTCAGCGGCGGGTAGCCCAGGGCATTTCCGATCCCAAGGAGGGGTGAGGATGTCCCGAGGGTGAAAGAGGGGGTGCCCCAGTGGGGGCTTTTGGCGACGGAGAACGCTTCGATGACAAAGCAGGATGCGACGTCTTATCAGGATGGCGAACTGACCTCTCTTGTCCGCACCGGACTGGAGCAGGGGTATCTCACGTTCGATCAGGTCAACGTCTACCTGCCCGACGAGGCCGTCGATCCCGAAAAAATCGACGCGCTGCTTGTTGCACTCGAGGAGAAGGGAATCGAGTTGGTGGACACCCCACCGGTCAGGACTGATGAGCCGGAGGCGGTGGAGAGTCCGCGCTCCAAGCCGCGTCGTGACGAGGCGATCACAACGCCGCCGTCGAATGCGGGTAACGATCCCGTTCGAATGTATCTGGCCCAGATGGCCGAAATTCCGCTGCTCACCCGCGAAGAGGAAATCGCCCTCGCAAAGCGCATCGAGGTGACGCGCAAACGCTTTCGACGTGCCATCCTGGGATGCGCGTATGCCATGCAGTCCACCGTCGATACCCTCAGGCGGGTGCATGAGGGCAAGCTGCCATTTGACCGGACCATCAAGGTTTCACTGACGGAGCGACTCACGAAGGACCAGATCCAGGCCCGAATGCCCCACAATCTCAAGACCCTCGATCATCTGCTTGCGGAGAGCCGCGGTGATTTTCGCAGGCTTGTCAGCCGCAACACATCCCGGTCCGACGCAACGCTCGCCCGCCGTCGATTCACACGGCGGCGTGTGAAGATGCTGCAGCTCGTCGAGGAACTGAGTCTGCGGATGCGGCGGGTGCAGCCGATGATGAAGCTGCTTCGGGGGATGTCCGGTCGGATGGATCGTATTCGTCAGGGTCTGCAGGAAGACGAGACCCTCTCCCGCTACGATCGAGCCGACATGACAAAAGAGTTGCGGGATCTCATGCTCACGACGCTCGAGAGTCCCAAGTCCCTTCGCAATCGTGTTCGGTCTCTCGATCGGCTGCAGGAGGAGTTCGAAACGGCGAAGCGTAATCTTTCCGCAGCGAACCTGCGGTTGGTCGTATCGATCGCCAAGAAGTATCGCAATCGCGGCCTGTCCTTCCTCGACCTCATCCAGGAGGGCAACACGGGACTGATGCGGGCGGTCGACAAGTACGAGTACCGTCGTGGATTCAAGTTTTCGACGTATGCAACATGGTGGATAAGGCAGGCGATCACCCGATCGATCGCGGATCAGGCGCGTACCATTCGGATCCCGGTCCACATGATCGACGTGCTGTCGAAGCTTCGGACGACCTCCAAGATGCTGCTGCACGAACTCGGGCGAGAGCCGACTTACGAGGAGATTGCAGAGAAGGCTGAGGTTCCTCTGGAGGAGGCGCGTCGTGTGCTCGACATGGGGCGACAGCCAATGAGCCTCGACAGTCCGGTTGGCGAGAGCGAGGATGCGAGCTTCAGTGAATTCGTCGAGGATGTGGGCTCCCACAGCCCGAAGTTGTCGGCCGCGAACGGGTTGCTGAAGGACCGTATCGAATCGCTGCTCAAAACGCTGACGTACCGTGAGCGGGAGATCATCCGACTGCGATACGGCCTCGGTGACGGCTATACTTACACGCTTGAGGAAGTCGGGCGAATCTTCCGGGTGACCCGCGAGCGCGTGCGGCAGATCGAGGCCAAGGCCGTCAAGAAGCTGCAACACCCTGTGCGTTCGAAGCAGTTGGAGGGGTTCCTGGCCGGCCCGGCCGGCTGAGAACCGGACGGCTGCCCCCGTGTGTTGGCCGTGGTATGCTCGGGTTTTCCGCAGGGTTACCAGAGATGACCGCCGGCGCGACAGCCACTCTTCGATCGTTGCATCGCATGCTTCGGCAACTCGGCGATCTCGCGGGTCGTTTGGCCTCCGGTCCGCGACAGGTGGCGGCGCTCGACGCGAGGCTCAAAGCGTTGGATAAGATGCTCGCGGACGCGCAGGAGTCCGTGAAGCGATCGCGGATGACTGCCGACCAGAAGCAGCTGCAGCTCAAGTCTGCGGAATCAAAACTGCGGGATCTCGAGGGCAAGCTCAACGCCTGCAAGACCAATCGAGAGTACCAGACGCTGCTCGAGCAGATCGCGGCGGACCGGATGGTGTCCAGGGTCCTCGAGGACGAGATCCTCGAGGCGCTCGAAGCAGTCGATCAGGCCAAGGCAGCCGTGCCTGCGGCGGAATCGGCCGTTGCAGCTGCAAGGAAGCAACTCGCCGCCAGGCAGGAGGAGGTCCGACAGGAAAAGACTGGTCTCGAATCGGAGGTGACGAGGGTCGGCTCCGAACTCGAGGCGTTGGAGTCCTCGCTGCCGCCGGACATCCGGGACCCGTATCGTCGGGCGGTCAAAACGAGGGGTGCCGATGGTATGGCGCCCGTGGGCAGCGGCGATTCATGCGGCGGATGTTTCCAGTCCATCACGGGTAAGATGGCGACCGACGTGCAGATGGGACGGCTGGTCATCTGCAGGAATTGCGGTCGACTGCTCTATGACCCGGAATCCGATTCACCGCGATCCGTCGCCGCTGGTGACGTCGCGACGGCCTGAGTCCGCCGGTCATGCGGCGTTGTCACGGGCGTGTTACGTATGCCAAACCCGATCGCGATGCTTTCCGGAGTGCTGTGATGTCAGACAGAATCCCGATGACCCGTTCCGGTTACGAGAAGCTCAAAGCCGAGGCGGAGCACCTCGAGACCGTCGAAATGCCAACCATCGTGCAGCGGGTCGCCGCCGCCCGAAGCGAGGGCGATCTCAGTGAGAACGCGGAGTACCACGGTGCAAGGGAGAGTCAGGGTCTGTTGCAGGCGAAGATCAACCTGCTGCGCGACAAGCTGGCCAGGGCGGTGATCGTCGAGCGCCCGAAGGAGGCGACTGGCGAGGTCGTTTTCGGTGCGACCGTGATCGTCCGCGACCTTCGATGTGGCGGTAATGAGACGTTCGTTCTCGTCGGTGCCGGCGAGGAGGACTACGATGCGGGACGCATCAACGTCGCGAGTCCACTCGCCCAGGGACTTCTGGGTCGCAAGGTTGGGGAAAATGTTTCGATCGAGACCCCCGGCGGTACGGAGAAGTTCGAGATCCTGGAGGTCAAACTCGAGGACTGATCGGATTTTTCACCGGCCCTGGACGCCTTCCCAGAGCGCCGAGCCGATTCGAACGATCGTCGAGCCCTCCAGGATCGCCTCGCGGAAATCGCCGCTCATCCCCATCGAGAGTTCGGTCAGGTGTTCGGCAACACGGTGGGTTCGCCGCAGGGATTCAGCCGCCTTCCGCAGGCGTGAGAACTCCGCCCGTGGAGACGATTCGGTCGATGATTCGCCCGACTGGGGGGACGCCATGGCCATCAGCCCCCGCAGCCGTACGCCAGCGGCGTCTTGTGCGGCCTCGCAGGCGGCTGGAAGGTCGTCGAGTCGAAAGCCCGTACGGGCCGGCCTTCCCGTGAGGTTGACTTCGAAGAGTACGTCGGTCACGACTCCAGCACTCTGTCCCTCCACATCGATGGAGGTGAGAAGCCGAAGGCTATCCAGCGAGTGGATGAGGTGCACGCTCGAGAGCGTGCGGCGGACCTTGTTGCGCTGGAGGTGTCCGATCAAGTGCCAGCGGACAGCGAGTCCAAGTCGCTCGAACGCCTCGGCCTTCTGCCAAAGGGACTGGGGACGGCTTTCGGCCAGGTCGTGCAGCCCTGCCCCGGCCACCAATACGGCGACTGACACATCGACATATTTGGTTACGCCCACAAGGTGAACGTCCGCGACGGCCCTCCCCGCAGCAAGGCAAGCATCTGCGATGTCAGCCCGAACCCGAGCGAGGTTGTCGATGATCCGGAAGCGATCCCGATCGGGCACGTCGCTCTGGCCATCCGTCTCCGAGCCGATCGGCGCTTCGTTCATTGGATCTCGATGAGTCTCTCGATCGAGCCATCCTTCTGAATGCGGCCGACGAGCAGTTCGCACGACAGGTTGCACCCAAGTACGGTACGGTTGCGAGACACGTCGAGTGCCCGATACACGAGCCACTGCCTCAGGCCGACACGGATACGGTAGCCGCACGCACGGTGATGGGGCAGATTGTGTCGCATATCGGCGACAGTCAGCTGCCGCCACGTGACAGGCTCGGACATGTCGTGCGAATTAAGGTCGAGCCAGACCGGCGCGAGGAGCCTGCCCGCAGACGAGCGATGCGAGAGTTCGATGCGATCGCGATCATCCTTGAAAACGTGTTCGAACCGCCCGCTCGGATCGCTCCCTTTCCATTCGCGGAGTTCCAGCGGGAGCGACAGCATCGGCGACCGGGAGATGTGGCCAATCTCGTCGCTTGTGATGATTTCAATCGTTTCCGACGGTTGCACGGCCTTCAGTCCATCGCCCATCGGCAGGCACATGGCGTAGTCGATCGCCCTGAGGGCAGGCGTGGCCAGCGAGTCCGACGATTCCGGAATGACCGCATCGGCGAGCAGCAGACAGTGATCCTCGTGGAGGTGCACGATTTGCCGCTCAAGACGGAGCCCACCGCAGAGCGGTCGCGAAAACTCCACGAACGTGGCCGATGGCTCGGTTTCATGGGCCGTCTGTTCCCAGGGGCCTCGAAAATCGGCGCGGACCCCGTCGCATTCGATCCGGACATCCCATGAGCCGTCGATCAGTACTCGACGATGCCCGATCAACTCCAGTCGCATGTCGTCGCCACCGGCATCGATATGAACGATCGTGGCATCGGCCGTCCAGTCACTGCGAAGGGCCACGCGACGGGCCTTCTCGAGCGACGTTCCGAGCAGCGAGATTGATTCCTTGGTGTCCGATCTACGTGAATCAACACGTGCACGCGTTCGCTTTCCCTCTAGAAGCTTTGCGACTCGCCGCGATGGCTTGTGGGGGCTCGCTTCAGCGACATGGACGAGCCATCGCGGCGCGGTGCGGCGGTTGCGCTTGGTGTGGGAGCCACCTTGTTCAATCGGGCCGTGCAGCCGGAGTGCGAACTGGACGGCCAGATCGAGCGACCCGTCGGCATCAGGCCCCCACGGCCGGCTACCCGTCTCGTCGGCAATGCCGGCCAGTCGGGCCCATGATTCAATCTGTCGTACGAGGGCGTGCGCTCCGCTGGCAGGCAGTCCCCCGGGACGGGTGAACGCACCGACCGTCTTTGAGAAAGACTCGGCGACGTTGGCTTCAAGTCGACGGCAGGATTCCACGTCGGCGAAGAGTCGCGCCAGCACAAGTCGACATCCCTCCCAGCCATCGAGGGCTGTGGATGTGGTCGCTCCAGTGCCGGCGAACTGCAGCATGCGACCAAGCAGGACAAGAACGGAGTCAACGTTGGATCCGGACCGTGCATCGAGCTGCATCCGCCGAGAGTCACCCTGCGGCGATCGGCCCGAACGGTAGCGCGCGAGCGCCCAAGCGGCTGCCTCGATGAGAAAAGCTGCGTCAGGACTCGTTGACGCATCAGCAAAGTCGATCAATTGGCTGATCGGCACGTCATCTGAATCACCATCTCGCGAAGGCCGTCGACCGGCCGCCTTCGAGTCCTTCCGCCGACGGTGTGCGACGGGGAGCGAGATCGCCTCGGCCAGATCTCGTAGCTGTCGACGTGCGTCATGCGACCCGACGAGGTCGGCCAGCTCGACGAGTCGATATTCGACAGTCGCCCGCTTCGGGCGGGCTCGATGCGGCTTTGGAGTCGAAGAAGGAACTTCCAAAGCTACGGAGACGATGGGTTGTGGCATGCGACGTATGGTACAAGCCCAGCGGGCGGAGGGGAGAGTCACTGGCCCCCGCAGACGAAGAGGTGTCAACCATGTGGATCAAATCGGTTCCGTTCGGGCGTCGATCGCTGTGCGGGCTTTGTTGGATTGCGGCGGGCCTCATCGCCGGGGCGTGTCAGCCGCCGTCCGGCGGACCGGCCGATCCTGCCGGCCGTCCGACGGTCGATGACCCCAGCGCCGATCGGCCGTCGGCGCCGGTCCCCGCCGGGGGCACGATCTCGGACGCCAGTGGACCGGTCGATTCAGAAGGGACGACCGCAGACTCGTCCATCGAGTCGGGGTCGACGATGGTTCCGATGGACGATCACCCGGGCTTGATTCCCTTCTCGGCAGTCGGAGGTCTGTGGATCGATTCCTCGGGCAAGGAGGTCATCGTCTCGGCGAGTGTGTCGCTCACCGAGGGTCCGATCGAACTGTTTGCGTGTCCGTCAAGGACGAAAGAATATGAGTCGCTTTTGGTCGTGGGGCCGATCGAGGGAAGGCTCGACCCGGCGACGATCGAGCGCATGGCGTCCCTGCTGAACGTGGATAAGAGCGTGTTCGACAGTCGCATCGGTGCGCGATTGGGTCCTGCGGAACTCATCCATACGGCCCTCGTGCTCATCGGGCTCGAGCCGGGTCATCCCGTCGCCTTCGATCCGAACTATCAACCCGCAAGTGGTTCCAGGGTGCGGGTTCGAGTGCGATATCGCGATGCCGACGGTGACCTGAAGGTCGTCGATGCCCGAGAGTGGATTCGCGACACCCGCACGGGCGAGGGCATGAGTGCCGGATGGGTCTTCGCCGGCAGTGCGCTCAGTCGACCGTCAGCGGACGGCGAGGAGCGTTACGAGGCCGAGGGGGGCGACCTGATCTGCGTGTCGAACTTCCAGACGGCGATGCTCGACCTTCCCGTGCCAAGCGCCCAATCGAACGAGGCGCTGGTGTTCGAGGTGATGCCCGGACGGGTGCCTGCGAAGGGAACTCCTGTCGAGATCCTGCTGGCGTCCGACGAGACCGTGGTTACGAACGAGACGGGGCAGAAGCCGCAGGATTCTCGCGGGGTTTCGGCCGCCCCATGAGCCCGCAATGCTCAAGGATCCTCGAGGGAGATGCGACGTATCCGGTATAAAAAGGGCCGAATTCCGCATAGCGGGCGCTCGCTTCGTCAAAGCGCATCGTGTAGACGATCTCTTTGAGGAAGTCCGGACGACGAGCCCACAGCGTCACGCCCCATTCCCAGTCGTCAAGGCCGACTGAGACGGTGATCAATTGGGTCACTTTGCCAGCGAAGGTCATGCCGGAGCGGGCGTGCTCGGCCATCAGCCTGCTGCGTTCCGAGAACGGCAGCGTGAACCAGTTCTCTCCACGTTTGCGTTTCTAGTTCATCGGATAAAAGCAGGCCGACGGCCACGGGGGTAACTCCGGCTCCAGCCGACCCTTTCGCATGGCGGGCTCCCGGCCGGCGTAGGCCTGCACTTTGGCCTGATAGGCGGGGCTTCCGGCGGTCTCCCCTTCCGCAACGAGTCTCTCGGCGTACTGTTCAACGCTCGGCACGTACTCGCTCACTTCCGTCAGGCCGACAAACGAGCATTCAGCGCGGATGGCAGGTCCCATCGGACCGCTCATGAGTCGCTGGTGAATCGAATCGACGACGATCGGGCACGGATCCATCGTCACGATGCCGAAGTCGGCCTTGTGACCGGCCACGATCCAATTTTGGAATCGCCGGGGTGAGCCGGCTACTCCGGGATTCGCCGCTGCTGAGAGGTCCGCGATGAACGCCTGACGAGCAGCCTGCAGGCTTGATGCCGAGAAGCCCGCAAGCACTCCACGGTCGAGAGAATAGAAGGAATGTGTGACGTGCCACCCCTGAGAGGGCTCGAGAGATGCCGCTTCCTGTGAAGCGGTTCGGGCGGCGACATGAGCGGGTCGGGTCGAGTCGGAAGAATGTCTCTCATCCATCTCGGTCTTCCCGCCGATTGCCCGGGATGTGCCCTCCACCGCCTGTCCGCGGCTCAAATCACTCGACACGTGCAATCTCCTGTGTGAAAGTGGTCATCGGTCCCTGCTCTCCTGACATCTCCCAGGCCAGAAACGATATCATGCCTGAGGGTGATTCAGGCATAGGAGGCACAACCATGGGACAGGCAATCGTTGATCCGGCGGAATTGCGCCGGTTCGCCGCGAGGCTCAAGCATTTCAGCGGTGAAGTGATGACCCAGATGCAGGGTGTTCAGCGACAGCTCTCGGCTTTGAGTGCGACCTGGCGGGACCAGGAGCACCAGAAATTTGCCGAGGCCTTCGAGCAGCAACTCAATCAGTTTGCGCGATTCGTGGAGTCGACCGGGGAGTACGTTCCGTTTCTCGTCCGAAAGGCCGACCGGGTCGAGGAATACCAGCAGCAACGGTAGAAACAGCTTGCCGGAGACGTGCGGCCATGTCGGGACAAGTGGATGTTCGGTCGATTGACACGCTGGCCTTCATCAAGGCGGCACTGGCGTCGTACGGATATGAATCCGGTCAGGCGCTCTCAGAGATCGAGATCGAAGGACGTCGATCAGTCGACTGGATCGTCTCTGACCAGGCGTCTTACTGGAAGGGAGAATCGCGGCGGTGTGCCGATCTTGTCAACAAGGCGATCAAGGATCTCGAACACTGTCGTACCTTCAAAAAGGTGGGTGACAACACCCCTTCGTGTGTCGAGGAGAAGAAAAATCTCGACAAGGCGCGAAGGCTTCTCGAGCGGGCGGAGCGTAAGCAGGAAGCGGTCCGCAGATGGACTCCGGTCGTGCAGCAGCAATTTCGCGAGGCCTGCGTGCGGCTGGTTCATTTCCGTGAGGTCGTCGATGTTCGGGTGCCGCGAGCCATTGCCCGAATCGAGCGAATGCTCAAGGCGCTCGAGGCATATGGCAGCGTGGCGAGTCCAGCCGGTCAGTCAGGCGGGAGTGGACTGGGTGGAGCCTCCGTCATGTCGCGTTCAGTCGATGAGCAGACGGGTTCCGCCGAGTCGAAGGCGGCGGTTCAGCCCGACTCGGGGCCCTCGGTCGACTCGATGACGCCCCCGTCACACCCGCCTTCACCACCAGGAGGCGCATCGTGAGAATCGGTGATCTGTCGAGTGGTGCCTCAAAGCTCGCGCTATCACTGAAGCTGCTCGAGCAAAAGTGGGAGTCGGCAAGGAGTTCTTGGGACGACGCGACAAGTCGACAATTTCACGAAGAGCACATCGAGACGCTGCACCCAGACGTGAAGGACATGCTCGAGGCCGTCGGACGACTCGCCGAGGTCCTCCATCGCGCAGCCCGGGATGTGAGCGATCAGCACGAGTGAGAAGTATGAGCGAAACAGTAGGAGCCAGTGAAGCCGCGAATGCCTGTCATCGAGACCGCATGCGGGATCAGGTCGAGCATCTCAGAAAGGTTGCTCAGTCACGTGCCTTCGACGAGGAGGACATCGTGCACGAGCATGCCACTTCGCTCGCGACCGAACAGAAGCGCGTCGAAAAGGCCGAGGCCGATATTCGCAGCCGGTATGATCGGGAGTTGGAGGCGACTCGCACCGAATACGTCACAGCGGTCGAGCAGCTGAAGAAGCGTTTATCCTCGGAACGCTCGCGCATCAGTGCGACCGTCGAGCGAGCGAAGGCTGAGATTCTGAAGGCCTTCGAGGCACGATCTGCGAAAGTCGACGAGGATCTCGAGGCGGAGGAGATTCCGCATAGGGAGGTATACAAGGAGCGACTCGTCGAAGCGGGACGACGAT
>JBJTBB010000189.1:0-3092 GCA_046091125.1 Planctomycetaceae bacterium | reverse complement strand
CTCGTCCCCCGCCGGAATCACGAGTTCGACTTACCCATCATCTGCAACTCTACAATCGTCCGCATGCCCGTCGCTCGTGGTGTTGCCGACGATCGCCGCCGACGCCGGGTTTGTCGCGAGTCGCACCGCCAGTGCCCGAGGCCTTGAACAGATCGAGAAGGACCTCACGAGCACGGGTACCTGCCGCTCACCGTCGATCAGTGTCCGTCCGAGCGAGGGCGTCTCCATGACGCGTGTGACGCCGACGAGATAATCGAGCACGACGCCACTGCGGGGCTCGGCGACCGTGCCACCGCGATTCACATGGTGCAACGACTTGAATCGCACATGTGTTCGCGGCAGCGGACCGTAGGACTGCGCATCGCGACCCTTGGGGCGCGGATCGTCGAATGAACCCGATTCCGGATCCGCCCAACCGGGCATCGTGGCCACCGCAGCCTGCACGTCGCCGCTTACCCGCGGGTGGGCGCCATGCCGCCCATCAAAGTTGATCCCACCCCAGTCGATGAAGCGTTCACCCGTCCAAAACGCCGCTGCCCGAAGTGTGTCGAGTTCGTAGAGAATCCAGGCCTTGCCCCGGCCCACGCCGCCCGGACCGTCGTCAAGCCTCACGGCGAGACCCTTTCGGGCGATGTTGCCACGTCCACCCCCGACTTCGATCGTCGCAGTTAGAAACGGGCCGTAGTCGTGCAATCGCCAGGGCTCGATCTGCGAGGGCTCGGGCCCGCGAGTCGTTCCGACCGGCAGCGAAGCGAGATAGGCCGGCGTGATGGCTGTATACCAACGGGGATTCCGGTCCTTGAGGAAGGTCTCCCTCAGATAGTGGATCACGTCGTACTTCTGGCTCGGCACCATCCAGAACTGCGGCACCATCATGCCGCTCCCGTGGGTAAGCGTCCGGTAGATGGCATACGGGTCGCTGCCGCCCTTGAAGACTCCCTCCGCGAACCGGGTCGCCGACGGTAGCGACCCGGCGGCCTGAAGCGTGCCATGGCAGTTGGCACAGACCCGGCTGAAGAGCATTTCGCCGCGCTCGAGACTCTCGGCCGATTTCGCAGGATCGCGCCAATCGGAGATGAACGACGCATGGTCGATCTCGCGCTCGTAGGTCGCGGGCTCCTGCGAGGCGAGCCGAAGCGGATCGGGGGCGAGTTCGGCCGCTCGCGGCGGTCCGCCCTCGGCGATTGCAGCCAGGTAGGCGACGAGATCGAGGAACTGGCCGCGATCACCCAGTAGGCTGGCCAGACCCACGGGCATCAATGACGTCGCCGTGGGAACTCGTTCCTCGATCGCCGCCTGTGGAATCGTAATTTCGCGGCCACCGCTGGCGAGATCCCGCAGCACGACCGCGTCGGACGTTTCTCGCACGATGAGCCCCGTCAGGCTCTTGCCGTCGTCGGTGATGATCGTGACCCCGCGGTACTCCGGCCGCACGCTCGCCGATGGGGCGAGGATCGCCTCGACCAGATGCGGCACGAGCCGATCCCCCTCGACGCCCGGAGACAGCATCGCCAGGTTCGGTCCCAAAGGGGAGGCAGCGGTTTCCGCCGAGTGGCACTGGGTGCATGCGAGCTGCCGTGCATGAAAAACCTCGGCCCCTCGGGCCGGATCCCCCTCGCGGATGGCCGCGGCGGCAAGCGACGCCGTATTTTCGGCAGCAAGACGTGCTGCAAGTCCTTCGGCTGGTTCCGCTGCCGATATCGCGATTGCAACCGAAGAAACGAGACCCACGCCAAGGATCGTCCGAATTGTCGTAGCCGTCATGCCCGCCCTCATCTTCCTGTGTCTCGTTTTACTCGGCGGCGATCGTATAAATGTCCATCAGCGATTCAGTCGTCCGATCGAGGCCTCGGCGGGAAGCACGAATCGTTTTCGATACTGGCATGCAATCGGCGCATCGGCTTCCGGATCAACGATGAACGCCTCCGCGCCTGCATCCATCGCCAGCCATCGGCCGAGCGGGGAGCGTTGCCCGAAGGCTGCGCATGCCTGCTTTACGACGCTTCACGACATGATACCCCGGCTGCCCGACGGCTCCCCGGGCGACGCTATACTCAAGCCTTTGCAGACTACGGCTTCCCAGACGAGTCCGGTCACTGGCATCCACTCGGGCATTGAAGCCATGCTCAGCATCCTGGGAAGGCCGCCCCACCTCCGGCGGCTCGGTTCCAACCGTATTGATCTCGGCCACCCCGGCCCTGACGGCTGCTTCGCCGCAGATTCCACCGTGATCGCACCCGTGAGTCAAACAACAATGCGCATCGGCCTGCCTGCCCGTCTGCACTCGACGATGGGATTGGCGGCGCTCGCTGTGACAGCCGGCCTGGTCTCCACGAGAGTGGTCGCCGCACCCTCCGTGGAAGACTCACCAGCTGAGCAATTCGAGCGAGACATTCGACCGATCCTTGCCGAGCGGTGCGTCTCCTGCCACGGACCAGACAAGCAGTGGGGTGGTCTGAGATTGGATCGACGCCATGCATTTCTGAAGGGGGGTGATAACGGTCCGGTGGTCGCTCCCGGAAGACCTGACGACAGCCGGATGATCGCGGCTGTTCGCCGTACCGGGGATCTCGCCATGCCTCCGGATGATCCACTCCGCCCGGCGGAGGTGGCGGCCCTCGAGGCATGGGTATCGACGGGCGGTTTCTGGCCCGACGATGCTCAGACGCTTACCGATCCGTCCGAGCGAGCGAAATCGCACTGGGCCTACCTGCCGGTCGCAGCGGTCGAGCCCCCGCGGTCGATCGCGGCGGAGCGGGTACGGACGCCGATCGACCGGTTCATCCTCGAGAAGCTCGATGCAAATGGTCTCTCCGCAGCTGGTGAGGCTGATCGCCGCACACTCATTCGCCGCCTCTCGTACGACCTCACGGGTCTGCCACCCTCTGCCGAGGAGTACGAGGCGTTTGCGCGCGACCCGTCACCCAGCGCCTACGATCAATTGGTCGAGCGGCTGCTCGCGTCGCCGCACTACGGTGAGCATCAGGCCAGGCGATGGCTGGACGTTGCTCGCTACGCGGACACCAAGGGCTATGTCTACGCGCGCGAACATCGGGTGTGGGTGCACGCGGCCACCTACCGCGACTGGGTCG
>JBJTBB010000188.1:0-4230 GCA_046091125.1 Planctomycetaceae bacterium | reverse complement strand
GGGAACACCTGCGCGCCGCGGTGAATTCCGTGTTCGAATCGGGTCGATTCGTCCTCGGGCCTGATGTGAACGAACTGGAGTCGGACCTCGCCCGAGAACTCGGCGTCCCCCACGCGATCTCCTGCGCGTCGGGAAGCGACGCCCTCCTGTTGGCGCTGATGGCGCTCGACATCGGCCCCGGCGACGAGGTCATCCTGCCGAGCTATACCTTCTTCGCCACCGCCAGTGCGGTCACGAGGCTCGGAGCGGTGCCGATCTTTGCCGAGATTGATCCATCCACCTACCTGATTGATCCGCAGGACGTCGCCCGCCGAATCACTCCGAAGTGCCGGGGCATCATCCCGGTTCACTTGTTCGGCAGGACGGCCGACATGGACGCACTCTTGCCGATCGCCCGTTCGGCTGGGGTGCCGATCGTTGAGGATGCCGCCCAGTCGATCCTCTCGACCTGGCACGGACGCTGTTCCGGAGGGCTTGGTGACATCGGCTGTTTCAGTTTCTATCCAACGAAGAATCTCGGCGGCGCCGGGGATGGCGGTTTCATGACCACGACTCGTGACGATCTGGCCGCCCGTCTACGTCTGTTGCGCGTCCATGGCATGGAGCCTCGCTACTATCACGCGGAAGTCGGCATCAACAGCCGCCTCGATACCATCCAAGCGGCCGTGCTGAGGGTGAAGCTCCCGCACCTCGACGCCTGGACGACGGCTCGTCAGCAGAATGCGGCCCGCTACATGGAGCTTTTCGATCGTTACGACCTGCTGAACAAGGTTGTCATCCCTGGCGACGAACCGCGGGGCCGTCATGTCTGGAACCAATTCGTGATTCGGGTGACCGGAGGCCGACGGGATGCCCTGCGAGCTCACCTTACGGCCAACGGCGTCGGCACGGAGATCTATTATCCCGTACCCCTCCATCTTCAGGCCTGTTTCACGTTTCTGGGCTGGAAGAAGGGGGACCTGCCCGAAACCGAAAAAGCCGCGCAGGAAACGCTCGCTCTCCCAATCTTCCCTGAACTGACGGCCGACGAACAGCGGACGGTCGTCGGACGCATCGCCGAATTCTTCAACGCGTCAGCATCGCCACGCCCGCAGCTTCATGGCTCCGGACGCGAGCCCTCACGGGCTGCCCCCGCCGTCCCACAGGGACCACACTTTCTCCGAAGGCTCAATGCCGTCGGTCGGGCTGACGAAGTCCGCAGCTGAGTTCCGCTGGAGACGGTAGGGACCCGAGCCACTTTTCGCGTCTCAACGCCGGCTCGAGCAGTCTCGCCCCCACGAATCGTGCCGGATGCACTCGCATGGCCCGAATGCGGATGACCGGGGCGGACCTCGTTTCCGGACGGCTGCACCGGAGCCGCGCCGCGGGTACCATGCCGTCGTCGCGGTGCCGACAGTCCCCTTGCGGACCGGGGCGCCAAGACCGTCTGGCCAAGAACGAAGGAGTATTTCCACATGGCACGTCGCCGTGCGACCGATCGAGCAACTGCAGCCGACAAGACGTCCCGACCAAAGACTACCGGCGACGCCCGCCTGCCGCAGGTGGACCGCAAGACCCGCGGACTCATCGTCTCCCTCGCAGACAGGGTGGTCGCCGCCGCCGAGAAGCGTCGCGATCCCCAGCTCGACATCCCGGCCCGTAGCCTGTCCAACACCCGCTGGAACAAGTCCCGCCGCATCATCGAGATGGGCTCCCAGACCAATTGCCGACAGCTCTTCAATCTTTCACAGGCCAAGAGCTACATGCAGACACTGCTCGTGGCCACAGGCTGCAAGCAACTGATCGACCAGCAGAAGACCACGAGCATCCGCGGTCTTTACTATCTGCTCAAACACACGATCGAGGGGACCCGCGAAGAAACCTTCGCCACACAGGAGGAATGCGACCCCATGATCGAAGATCTCGAGGTGACTCTCGAGAGCCTTCGAGAGGAGTTGCACGTCTACGCGAGCAACCGAGGGGGCATGGTCGGCCCGATCACGCTCATCGATTCCGGCGACGAGATCGACTGCTCGCGAATGGGCTCGGGCGGCTACTCGATTCCGTCGATCGTCGAGGCCGACGTGATCCAATTCAAGAAGTGCGATGCCTCCTTCATCCTGCACGTTGAAAAGGACACCGTCTGGCGGCGATTCAACGAGGACAAGTTCTGGCGAAAGCACGGCTGCCTGCTGACCCACGGCGGTGGTCAGCCGCCGCGCGGTGTCAGAAGGCTCCTCTACCGACTCCACCACGAACTGAAGCTGCCCGTCTACTGCCTGCTCGACAACGATCCCTGGGGCTACTACATCTATTCCGTTCTGAAACAGGGCTCGATCAACCTCGCATACGAGTCGAAGCGGATGGCCATTCCCGACGCGCGTTTCCTCGGACTGCGGAGCCGCGATTTCGAGCGATGCAAGCTCTCGTCGAGCGTCCAGATAGCCCTCAACGACACGGACGTGAAGCGGGCGAAGCAGATCGCGGCTTACCCATGGTTCGCGGCCAAGAAAGGCTGGCAAAAGGAGATCGAGAAGATGCTCTCCAACGGATTCAAGTTGGAGGTCGAGGCCCTCATTTCGAAGGACATCAGCTACGTGACCGAGGTCTACGCCCCGGAGCGGATCGCGGAGGGCGATTGGCTCGACTGATGGGCGAAGGATCGGATGAATCGCACCGTCCGAAGAACGGCGTCTCGCTCCCTCTCACCGAACGTCAGGCGTGCTCGCGGAGCAATTCCGGAGGATCCTCGAAATCCTCCAGTTCGGGCGGCAGTTGCAATTGACGCATCGTCTCGTCGGTTCGTCGGACGCCCTCCGCCACCTCGGCGACTCTCTGGGCGAGATCTCCGACATCCCGCTTGGCCACGGAACTCTCCGCCAGCGACGCGATCTTCGACTCCATTCGTTCGACCTCGGCTGCCACGACATCGAGCTTGCGCCTCGCTTCCTCGATGTTCGACAGACGTTCGCGAGTGGTGGCCAGATTATCCACGAGAGCTGCCCTGAGGGGATCTTCGGGTGTTGCTTTCGGCAGGGACGCCAGGCGTCGCTCGAGTTCTTCGATCCGACCACGGATCTGACCGTCGTCGGTGTGTTTGAGGAACTCCGACAGCGTATTGGCGCCCCAGAGCATCCGCAGGTAGCCCCAGAGCAGGCGATCCAGCGATTCGAGCGAACCCCTGTCGATCGTTTCCTCCGCAGGTCCACGCAGACTGCCCGCCAGGTGAACCAGGCGTTCGCAATGATCCCGCAGTTGGTCGAACCGTCGTACGAGTTCTGGAGGAAGTGATGCACGGATACGATCGTACGTGAGTTTAGTGAGGCCCGAGGCCGACGCACGCCTGGCCTTGGCTTCCTGCGCGTCTACGGCATCTCTGAATCGCTCGTTGCCAATCATGTTTGCGAGATACAGAATTTCCCCCGCCGCTACGATCGGAAGCACCACGGTGGGAAAACCACTGATGAGTGACGCGGCCACACCGGCTCCGAAGAAGAGCAGGTTCCAGCGCGTCGCGAACGCCGTCTTCAGGTAGCGACCGAATCGATTCCACACCGCCGGGGGTCCTCCATCCGTTCTGGCCGAACTCACGGCCGCACGGCCTCGGCCTCGATCCGCTCGATCGTTTCGTTGATCGCATGCACTCGCTCGTGAAACCATGGCTCAAGCTGCGTCTGACGTGCCGGTGCGGATGCCGCAGGCATCCGAATCTCCTCTACGATCCGCCCAGGTGTCGTGGCCATCACGAAAACACGGTCGCCGAGATAGACGGCCTCCTCGACCGAATGTGTCACGAACAGCACCGTCGCCTCCGCATCCCGCCAGAGTTTCACGAGTAGGTCCTGCATGTCGAGGCGGGTGGCCGGGTCGAGCGCTCCGAACGGCTCGTCCATGAGAATCACCCGGGGACGAAGGATCAACGTACGGGCGAGCGCCACACGCTGCCGCATCCCACCCGAGAATTCATGCGGATACTTCGACGCATCGCGGCGCGGATCGAGACCCACCTTCGCGATCCACTCCATTCCCTCAGCCTCGCGCACGTGCCGCGGTACGCCCCGGCACTCCAGACCGAACACCACGTTGTCGAGGACCGTTCGGTTGTCGAAGCTCGTGTAATCCTGAAACACCATGCCGCGATCTGCGCCCGGACCGATGACCGGCTGGCCAAGCACCGTCACCGAACCGCTCGTTGGGGGATGCTGCGGCTCAAGTCCGGCCAAGAGCCTGAGCACCGTGCTCTTACCGCAA
>JBJTBB010000187.1:0-4658 GCA_046091125.1 Planctomycetaceae bacterium | reverse complement strand
ATATCACGCATACCGTGCGGACGATCCCAGGCGTGCCACTCATGCTGTCGCTCGATCCCGCTCCGGAAGCGCTCGAGGTGCGGGTCGAGAAGCACCTCCGCCAGAAGCGGCTTCCCCGCTGGCAGCCGCCCGAGCATTGTCCAGAGTGCCGGTCAGCCGTCGTGCGGGACCCGGAGGGCGTGTTCATACGCTGTCCGAACGTCGACTGTCCGGCGCGGGTGCGCGAGCGGCTGCGATTCTTCGCCTCGCGAGGGGCGATGGATATCGAGGGGCTCGGCGACAAGCTCGTCGAGCAACTGGTGGCGGGCGGAATCGTGAAGCACTACGGGGATCTCTACACGCTGGAGGCTGCCGAACTCACACGTCTCGATCGCATGGGGCAAAAGTCGGCCGACGCGCTGGTGCGGCAGATCGCCGCCAGCCGGGACCGCGGACTCTCACGGCTGCTCAATGCCTTGGGAATCCGCCACGTTGGGCCTCGGGTCGCCCAGATCCTCGCGGAGCGTTTCGGCTCGATCGATGCGATCACACAAGCCCGACGTGAGGAACTCGCCGCCGTCCACGAGATCGGCCCGGCCATTGCGGAGAGTGTCCACGAGTGGCTGTCGAGCGATCATGGCCGGGATGCGATCGCGGGCCTGCGGGCGGCAGGGGTCCGTATGGACGAGCCGGACGCATCGCTCGCGAGCGGCGAAACACTGACGGGTCGCACGCTCGTCGTGACCGGTACGCTCGAAGGCTTCTCCCGACAGGAGGCGGAGGAGGCGATCCGCAGGGCGGGCGGTCGCGCTGCATCCAGCGTCTCGCGAAAAACCGATTACCTGGTCGCGGGTGCGGAGGCCGGTAGCAAGCTCGACACGGCACGCCGGCTCGGCGTAACGGTCCTCGATGAGTCGGCCTTCAAACAACTGTTGACCGATGGGGAAAACCACGATCCCGTCGTTGACAGGCCTTCCTGAGGGCGATAGTTTCGGGGGTCGTCCCGGCCGCCCCTTACCGGGACGATTGCGATCACGGGGGATTAGCTCACTTGGGAGAGCGTCTGGCTGGCAGCCAGAAGGTCAGGGGTTCGAATCCCCTATCCTCCACTGCGTTCCTTCGCCGAGCCTATTCGGCTTCGGCGTCCGAGGGCCACGCCGCCCGTGCCGTGGAGGCACGTGTGGAAGGCCTGCCAACCCGATGCCAAGCTGCTTCGCCCAGCGGTGTCGATCGTGAGCGGGTGAAGCGTTGCCATCCCGCATGCCCAACGTCGCCCGAAATCAAACGCTTGCCCCGCTTCATGCCGAGGTGGAACGGGCGTGGGTCGACGGTCAGTTCGTTCCCAGAAGCGGCCTGGGACTCCCGCTGACCGATGCGGGCTTCGTGCTCGGAGCCGCCGTCGCCGAGCAGTTACGGACCTTTCGCGGAGAACTGTTTTTGCCAGCGGAGCATGGCAGGCGACTCGTCGAAGGACTGTCGATCGTGCAGGTCGATCCACCCGTACCGGTTGAGGATCTCCTCGCGGCGGCAGCTGAGGTTGCCCGTCACAACTGGCGCTTGGGTCCCTCCTTCAGCGACCTCGGCGTGAGCATCGTCGTCACGCCCGGCGATCTCGCCGCGCAGAGCCATGGCCGCCCCCGGATCGAGGCCTGCCCGGGGCGATCCCGCGCGATGATCCACTCGTTTCCACTGGCCTTCGAATCATGGGTCTCCGGCTATGCCCATGGCATACGGCTGGTGACGGTATCCGTGCGACAGGTACCTGAGGAGTGCTGGCCAAGCCGGCTCAAGTGCCGCAGCCGGATGCACTACCATCTCGCGGAAAGTGAGGCCCATCGACTCGATCCCGGCGCCCGGCCGCTCGTGTGCCATGGCGACGGACGCGTCAGCGAGACGCCCACTGCCAACGTCGTCGTCGTGACCGGTAGACGTCTCCTCACACCGCCCGAATCGGATGCCCTTCCGGGCATCAGCCTCAGATTCCTTTGGCGACTCGCCGAGTCTGAGGGCCTCGAATGCGAAGAACGTTCGATGCGCGTGAGCGACTGCCTTCACGCCGACGAGGTGCTTCTGACGAGCACGCCATCGTGCCTGCTGCCGGCGACGTCGATCGATGGCTCGGCCATCGGAGACGGTCATCCGGGGCCGATATTCCTCCGTCTCCTCGCAGCCTGGGAACGCTCCTGTGGCGTCGACATCCGCGAACAGGCGAGGGAAGCTTCGGGAACCTCACGAGAACCGACGCAGGATCGCGAAAAGGTCGATGAACAGAATCACTGAAGACGAACGCCGGCACGGGATACCTTCCCCGGAAAAGGCATGGGTCGATCAAGGCTGCATCCGTTACGACGTCCGCCACGTGACGACCTACAGCTACTCGGAGCCGGTGCCGGTCTCGCACAACGAGGTGCACCTCGTGCCCCGAGTCCTTCCGTGGCAGCAGGTGCTCTCGACCCAACTCGTCGTCGAACCGAATCCGTCGGCCATCTCACAACACATCGACTATTTCGGTAATCCAGTGGGATTTTTTTCCATCGAGGAGGGGCACGACCGACTCGTGATCGCCGCCTTGAGCACCGTGGAGATCCTCGCACGCGAGCCCACGACGTCACCCGATGCGGATGAACCCTGGGAGCGAGTCCGGGACAGGCTTCTCGCCGACCCTGGCCCGGAGGCACTGGAGGCCGGACAGTTTCGGCTCGATTCACCGTACGTCCGCGGAGGCGAACGTCTGGCTGCATGGACTCAGGAATGCTTCGAACCCCGACGCCCGTGGCGCGAGGCCGTCTTCGCACTCACCCGACGGATCCACCGTGAGTTCACCTACGATCCCTCCGCCACCACGACCGGCACGCCCGTGGAAGACGTTTTCGATCTTCGTCGGGGAGTCTGTCAGGACTTCGCGCACCTGCAGATCGCCTGCATCCGATCGATCGGCCTCGCAGCCCGCTACGTCAGCGGGTATCTCGCGAGCGGCCCGCGGACTGACGGCCAGTCGCTGGTCGGGGCCGATGCCTCCCATGCATGGCTCTCCGTATGGGGTGGTCCCGCGGGGTGGCTGGATGTCGACCCGACTAACGATTGCCTACCCGGCCACGACCACGTGACGGTGTCCTGGGGAAGAGACTACGGTGATGTCTGCCCGATCAAGGGCGTGTACGTCGGGGGTGGCCATCACGGTATCGAGGTTTCCGTCGACGTCCGACGACTGCCTGACAGTGAAAGCCTTTGACAATCATGGCCGACACGGTGGATCCTGCGGCCTCGTCTGCCATGCCCCGATCGAACGACAACCCGCACGATTATTTCACCAAGAGGAACGTCCGAAATGCATCCGCTCCTGTGTGAAATACTCACCGGCGGGCTATCACTCGACTTCGCCGCCAACCCGCCGCTTCAGTCAGTGACGCTCTACCTGCTCCTGGCTGCGACCGTCTCGCTCGGCGCGGCGGCAGTCTTCTTTTTCCTGATGCGCGAGGAGGCTTTGGCGATCTACCGCCCGGCCATGGTCGTGTTGATGCTCACGTGCACGATCGGCTGCTGCTCCCACTGGATGATGAGTCAGGTCTACCTTACGACGGGCGGCACCCTTCCGGTGGCTCTCCGGTACATCTGCTCACTTTTCACGACGCCGCTCTTCCTGCTCGTCTTCCCCTTGCTCACCGACCGGGCGGATCAACCGGCACGCCTGTTTCTCAGGCTCGCGGTCCCGGGCATGGCGATGGTCGCGACCGCGTTCATGGCCGAATGGTCTCCCGTGGACTCGTACGCCTGGTGGATCTTTCTCATCCTGTCGTGCCTGTGTCAGCTGCTGATCGTGGGGACGCTCTGGCTGTCGTTCGAAAGACCGATTTCCGAGGCTCCGTCTCCCCTCTCGTCGGCGCTCGACCGCGTGCGTTTGTTCGTGCTCACGGGATGGTCGATCTATCCCATCGGCTTCCTCCTGGCCAGATCCGGCCTGACCGAATTGCGCGAAATCGGCTTCAACGTCGCCGACATCATCAATATGGTCGGCTTTGGACTCGTTGCGTGGCACGGTATCGAGCAGGTGACGGCCTCGCTGGACGACTGAGTCGAATCAGCGATGAAAGGGCGACTGGCCGATGACCGTTGAATCTCCCGCACGACCCGGGCGGCGTGGGCCGCTGCGACGACTCTATGACTGGGTTCTGTCCTGGGCCGACTCGCCCCATGGTCTCACGGCCCTGGCGGTGATCTCGTTCATCGAGAGTTCCTTCTTTCCAATTCCCCCTGACGTACTGCAGATCGCCCTGTCGGTCTCGCGTCCGCGACGAGCCTTCCTGTATGCGGGGGTCTCGGCCATTGCGAGCGTGGCCGGGGGCGTCGCCGGATGGGTGATCGGGTGGGGGCTGTGGCAGGTGGTGGCAGGATTCTTCTTCGACTACGTGCCGGGCTTTTCGCACGACAAGTTCGAATACGTCGAAACGCTCTACCGGGAGAACGCATTCCTGGCGATCTTCGTCGCGGCGTTCACGCCGATCCCCTACAAGATCTTCACGATCGCGGCCGGTGTCTTCGGGGTTCCGCTCCTCACGCTCGTAGCCGCTTCGGCCGTCGGACGCAGCCTGCGATTCTTCCTCGTGGCAGGAGTGATGCGGCTCTTCGGCGAGCAGGCCCGCCGCATCCTGGATCGTCATCTCGAGTGGGTGACACTCGTG
>JBJTBB010000186.1:0-2541 GCA_046091125.1 Planctomycetaceae bacterium | reverse complement strand
GCCCAAAGCGCAGCCGTTTTCCGGACCGACGACGGCTACGGATACGTCGTCATGCCGCTGGCGGCGGACTGAACGATGCCGCCGCTTCACCCGCATGACGATGACTCCATCGCCTTTGGAGAGGATGCTGCCAAAAGGCGGCGACGATTCGGACACCCACGACCGGTGGGCGGCGTGATCGCCCGCCTGCTCGCGAGGACCGGGTACGCGAGACAGCAGGGTCGAAGCGGACTGGAATCAGCATGGGATGCGGCCGCACCGGAGTCGTTGAGGGGTCGGTCGCGACCGGGCACGGTGCGAAAGGGTGTTCTCGAGGTCATCGTCGACCATCCGCTGCTGGTGCAGGAGATGGGTTTCGCCAAGGAGTCGGTGCTCGAGCGACTCAGACAGGCGGTGCCGGACGAGGGCATCGTCGATCTTCGGTGTCGGGTGGGTGATGGATCGTGAGAGGTGATCGATGTCCCTGGAGAGCAGGGGACGCGGTCGACGCGTGTTCGGAAGACCAGTGGTTCGAGAGGTGGAGGAAGGTGAGCGATGACAGAGCGAGATGATGTGCGGGGCGAGACCGGAGACACGGCGGAACGCGCCTATACATCCGCCGACCTTCAGCACCTGTCCGACCGGGAGCATGTTCGTGAACGTTTCGGCATGTACATCGGCGACAACACGTCACGCGGACTCCATCACCTGGTCTACGAAGTCGTCGACAACTCGATCGACGAGTGCATGGCTGGCCACGCACGCCGTGTGAGCGTGACGGTCAACGTGGACGGAAGCGTGACCGTCGAGGATGACGGTCGTGGCATTCCGGTGGACCGGCACGCGCAGCTTTCCGAGGAGATGGACCGCGACGTCTCCACGCTCGAGGGCGTGATGACGGTCCTCAAATTCGGCGGCAAGTTCCAGAAGGGCGCCTACCAGACGTCCGGAGGGCTGCACGGCGTCGGCGTCACGGTCGTCAATTTTCTCTCGGAGTGGTGCGAGGTGGACGTGTCCCGCGAAGGTCATGTCTGGCAGCAGGAATACCAGCGAGGGGAGCCCGCTGGTCCCGTGCAGAAGATCGGCACGACGAACCGGACTGGCACGAAGACGACCTTCAAGCCGGACCCGCAGATTTTCCCGCAGACGAAGTTTTCATGGGACGTGCTCTCCCGTCGACTCCAGGAACTGGCGTTCCTCAATTCAGGCGTGCGGATCGCTTTCACCGACGCCGCCAGCGGCCAGTCGGAGGAGTACTGCTACGAGCGCGGCGTGGGGGAGTTCATCGAATGGCTCAACCGCTCCAGTGACGCGATCCACTCGGATGTCATCTCCATCACGGGCGAACAGGATGGCGTCTCCTGGGACATCGCGATGCAGTACACCACCGAGTACACGGAAAACCTGCACAGCTACGTCAACAACATCGGCACCACCGAAGGGGGCACGCACGTCTCTGGATTCCGGTCGGCACTGACGCGTTCGCTGAACGCCTACGGCCGAAAGAGCGGTCTCTACAAGGATCTGGTCCCGACCGGCGAGGACATCCGGGAGGGGCTCACGGCCGTTGTGAGCGTTCGCGTGCCTCATCCACAGTTCGAGGGCCAGACGAAGACCAAGCTCGGCAACGGCGAGGTCGAAGGAATCGTCAATTCCGCGGTCGGTGATTTCCTTTCGAAATACCTCGAGGAGCACCCAAAGAGCGCGAAGGCGATCGTGCAAAAGGGCGTGCTCGCGGCCGAGGCGAGGGCGGCTGCCCAGAAGGCCAAGGCGTTGCTTCGGGAGCGCAAGGGTGCGCTGTCGGGAGGAGGACTGCCGGGCAAGTTACGGGATTGCACGAGTCGCGAAGTGGAGCGGTGCGAGCTGTATCTCGTCGAGGGAGATTCGGCCGGCGGAAGTGCCGAGGGTGGAAGGCACCGCGAGTACCAGGCGATCCTGCCGCTGCGGGGCAAGATCATCAACGCCTATAAGAGTCGCGACGACAAGGTGCTCGCCAACGAGGAGGTGCGCAGCGTCATTTCGGCGATCGGGGCCGGGATCGGCGACGAAGCCGACCTGTCGAAGCGGCGTTATGACAAGGTGGTCATCATGACCGACGCCGACGTGGACGGATCCCACATCCGCACGCTGCTGCTCACGTTTTTCTATCGCCAGATGTACCGACTCGTGGCCGAGGGACACGTGTACGTCGCCCAGCCGCCTCTGTTCCGCGTGCGCAGCAAGAAGAAGACCTACTACGTCCAGACCGAAGATGAGATGAAGACCCAACTGCTCGAGCAGGGGCTCGGGGAGGGGGTGTTCGTGCCGGGCGACGGTCGCGAGATCGCGGGGGACGACATGCAGCGGCTGTGTCGCACGCTCGCCGGCCTCGAGGATGCGCTTGTGGCGCTGGAGAAGCGGGGGGTCAGTTTGCGCGACCATGCCTCCAGAAGGGATGCGACGAGCGGACGGCTTCCGATGTACCACGTGTATTTTGGGCTCGAGGAGCATTGGTTCGTCACCCGCGAGCAGCTCGAGGGATTCGTGAAGGGGAAGGAGCGGCTTGCGGGCGGTGAACTGCCC
>JBJTBB010000185.1:0-9333 GCA_046091125.1 Planctomycetaceae bacterium | reverse complement strand
GCCGTCGACGGTGCCGTACTGCGAAGCCGAGGACGCGGGCGCCGTCCATGCAAGTTCGCCCGCCTTGCTGCTGGGCTGGAGCGTCAACGCCGACGCCGCACTGTAGCCGAGCACCTGGAGCGAGTACTGCGCACTGTCGAGATTCGTGCCGTCGACCAAATCAAAGGTGTAGGGACCGGCGGTGAGCACGCGGCGGGCTTCGAGCGACTCGATCGCGATCCTGCGGCCTGCGGGGCGGCGGCGGCGGACGCTCGTGCGGCTGCGGCGCGGAGCAAGGCGGGATCCGAACAGTTCGGCAATTTCAGCGATCATGCTTCTTTCACTTCCCATTTAGGACTTTGTCGACCCGAGAAGCGAGGGTACCGTGGATCTGCTTGGAATCCAAAAAAATAACTGTAACGGTTAACGGCAGGCTTTATTCAGGGTGTTTTGTCGGGATTGCCGTGGCACGGGACGATCGAAAGCCGGCGACGCGAGCGACCACGTCGCGGAGACTGTGGCTGGTAAAAGCCATCCTGGAACGCCGCCCCTTGGCCGCGGCCGTACCGGTCGCACAGACGATTGAGACTTAAGTCACGATGACCCTTGCCGGCGATGATTTCCTGCGGCTCGAGAGCCTGATCTATCGGCCGGTCTCGACCCGTCCCGATTGGCTCAAAGCCTGGCGGAACGAGGCCAACTACCTCCTGTATCTCGCCCGACGGGCCAGCGACGACGATGATCTCGAACGGCTCGACGAACTGGAGGAGCAGGCACGAGAAATGGCGGACATGGTCGAGGCGCGGTGGCTTGCGGAGGGGCTCTGATGCACCGGGGCCCGGGTTGATCGTCTTGTGCCCCATGGGCCTTGACTTGAGCGCGATGGGGGTGTCATGTGCCGGCGGCGACACGATCGGGCAATGAGCCCTTCCGAGCCATCCGGCCATCTCAATGGGTAGACGCCATGAAAAGTCCGCTGCTGAAAAGCGCTGCCGTCGTCTTGTGCCTCTTCGTCTTCCCAGCCGCCGTCTCGATGGCGGCGGACCGCCCGAACATCCTCGTGATCTGGGGCGACGACATCGGAACGTGGAATGTCAGCCACAACAGCCGCGGCATGATGGGCTATCGCACCCCCAACATCGATCGTCTCGCCCGCGAGGGAGTCTCCTTCACCGACTACTACGGTCAGCAGAGCTGTACCGCGGGGAGGGCCGCGTTCCTCGGCGGCAACTGTCCCGTCCGCACGGGCATGACGAAGGTTGGGCTGCCCGGTGCGAAGGAGGGCTGGCAGACGAGCGACGTCACGATCGCGATGGTGCTCAAGAGCCTCGGCTACGGCACGGCACAATTCGGCAAAAACCACCAGGGTGACCGGGATGAACATCTGCCGACCATGCACGGGTTCGACGAGTTCTTCGGCAACCTCTACCACCTCAATGCCGAGGAGGAGCCCGAACACCGCGACTACCCAGGCAATATGAAGCTGTCCGATGGGAGGACTTTTCGCGAGACCTACGGCCCGCGGGGCGTGCTCCGGTGCAAGGCCGACGGGAAGGGTGGGCAGTCGATCGAGAACACCGGTCCGCTCACCAAAAAGCGGATGGAGACGATCGACGAGGAGACGCTCGCGGCCGCCAAGGACTACCTCGAGCGGCAGGCGAAGGGGAGCAGGCCCTTCTTCTGCTGGTGGAACGCCACGCGGATGCATTTCCGCACCCACGTGAAGCCCGAGAGCCTCGGCGCAAGCGGGCAGGACGAATATTCCGATGGCATGGTCGAGCACGACCGTCATGTTGGTGTGCTGCTCGAGGCGCTCGACGCCCTCGGCATCGCCGGCGACACGGTCGTGCTCTACTCGACCGACAACGGCCCGCACTACAACACGTGGCCCGATGCCGGAACGACTCCCTTCCGCAGCGAGAAGAACTCCAACTGGGAAGGCGCCTATCGAGTCCCGGCGTTCGTCCGCTGGCCCGGAACATTCCCGGCGGGTACGACGCTCAACGGAATCGTCTCGCACGAGGACTGGCTGCCCACCTTCGCAGCGGCCGCGGGCGATCCCGCGATCCGGCGGAAGCTCGCCGAGGGCGTCACGATCGCTGGTCGGACCTACCGCAACTACATCGACGGTTATGACCAGCTGGCCTACCTCTCCGGGAAGGTCGCTCAGTCGCCGCGGAACGAATTCTTCTACGTCAACGACGACGGCCAGATCGTGGCCATCCGCTATGCAGACTGGAAGACGGTGTTCCTGGAGAATCGCGGCGAGGCCTTCGAGGTCTGGCGCGAACCGTTCACCGAACTGCGGGTACCGCTACTATTCAATCTCCGCCGAGACCCATTCGAGAGGGCCCAGCACAACGCCACGGTCTACAACGACTGGTTCCTCGACCACGCCTTCGTGGCCGTCCCGCTGCAGCAGATCGCCGGCCGATTCCTGATGACCATGAAGGACTATCCGCCGAGCCAGTCTCCGGGGTCGTTCAATCTGGCCAAGATCCAGAAGCAACTGGAGTCCGCGATGGGCAGCCGCTGACGGCGGCCAGTCGGTATGCCCTGGCTTTCTGCGGCGCCATCGCGATGACGTCGCTTTGCGTCCTAAAAAGCGCATCCGGATTCCTAACGCCCGGACCACGCCACCGGCGAGCCGCTTTCGCACCTGCGGCGGTCTTCTACACTACACGGTGTCGAGGAATCGAACGCGACCGCCGTCGCTCGCGTGCCTCTTCGGGATCGAGCCTGCCGACGGCGGATTCCATCACCAACCCCCGTAGCGAAGCGACGCGCCATGGCACAGCCGGCATCGCCAACAATCTCCGCCACGTCGCTGCCAGACGCGCGACTGTTGTGGGGGGCTCTCGTCGAGAGTGTCGACTGCTACGTGGCGGTGATCGACGCGGATCGTCGGCTTGTGTTCCTCAATCGCTGCACGAAAGGATACGACTCGGTGCAGTCTGTCTTGGGCTCGGACCTACTCGACTACACCCCTCAGGATTGTCAGGAGATGGTCCGGGGACGCATCGAACAGGTCTTCAAGGAGGGCACGACCATCCAGTACGAAGTCACCGGGCGAGACAAGGCCGGCGTGGAAGCCTGCTGCGCCGTTCGTGTCGCTCCGGTTTTCGATTCCGGCCGTGTCGTCGCTGCCGTCATGACGGGGCACGACATGTGCCGGCTCAGCAGCATGGAGGCCTCCTTTCTCGCCGAGCGGTCCGTTTTGCAGAAACTCATCAAGACACAGGAGCGGGAGCGACAGCTCGTCTCCTACGAGTTCCATGACGGACTGGCCCAGTATCTGGCCAGTGCCATCATGCAGCTCGAGTCCTGCTCGGAGGTCATTGGCGGCGCCAATGGCGAGGCATCCGCGTCCGGCACGCGAGGGACACAAAAGCCAGCACGGCCTTCGAAGTCCTCGGTACGGGATTTCGAGGAGGGATTGCGACTCGTGCGGGCGGCGCTCGTCGAGGCGAGGCGACTGATCAACGGTCTCCGTCCGCCAATGCTCGACGAACTCGGACTCCTCGATGCGATCGAGTCGCTCGTATCCGATGCCCGGATCGAGGTTCCCGAGGTGGTGCTCGAGAGGCCTGCAAAACTGCCGAGGCTTCCGGCCGACTTCGAAACGGCCGTCTTTGGGATCGTGCAGGAGGGTCTGTCCAACATCCGCAAGCACGCAGACGCACACCGCGTGACGGTCACGCTCGAAATCGTCGACCATCTCCCGCAGGCGCCAGGCGACCGCACCCGCCCTGCATTGAGGATGGCGATCGCCGATGACGGCCGTGGCTTCGATCCTTCGAAAGTGTCGCAGCAGTGCTTCGGACTCGAGGGCATCCGCCAGCGGGCGCGGCTCTTCGGCAGCGAAGCCACGATTCGCAGCCGCTACCGGGGGAACGCGTCCGGTGACGGCGATTGCCTGGGTACGCTCATCGAAGTCGTGCTCCCCGTACCTGAGCGATGATTCGAACAAGGGGAATGAAACGCCCGATGAGCCCGTGTCGCATCACTGCCACAGTCGGATGGATTCGCCGAAGGCGACGGTACGCGTTGTCCGCTTCGTGGTCGTTTGCGGTTGCATTCGCCGTCGGCAGCTTCGCCGTCGCGGCGGGGCCGGTCAGCTTCGACGCGGACGTGCGGCCGATGCTCGATCGCTACTGTGCCGAGTGCCATTCGGGGGATTCGGCCGAGAGCGGGATCGCCCTCGATCGCATGCCCGAAGAGCGGGCCCGCACGGTCGATCGTGTCCACTGGCAGAAGATCCTGCGGCAACTGGAGGGACGAGCGATGCCGCCGGCGGACGCCGATCAGCCTCCCGTTGCAGAGGTCACTGCCGTCATGGGCTGGATCCGTTCCTATGCCCTCAAGCCCGACTGCTCCGGCGGTGAGCGGCCAGGCCGGGTCACGCTGCGTCGGCTCAATCGCAGCGAATACAACTTCACCATCCAGGATCTCTTCAGTATCGCCATCTCGCCGGCCGACTCCTTTCCCTCGGACGACGTGGGTTATGGATTCGATTCGATCGGCGACGTGCTCAGCCTGCCGCCGGTGCTGCTCGAGCGATCCCTCGAGGCGGCCGACACCGTCGCCCGGGCCGTCGTGGCCAGCACCGACATCGATGTGGCGACCGTCCGAGAGAGCCCGGGTAAGGTGCTCGTCTCGAAGGGCGAGGTCTCGGCGTCGTTCGACCTGCCCGCGGACGGCTCGTACGTCATACGGATCCGCGCCTGGGGCGACCAGGCGGGCAAGGAGCCCTGCGAGATGGAACTCCTCGTCGACGGCAAGCATCGAAAGACATTCAAGGGTCCCAACGGCCGTGACAGGCCGCTCGACTACGAGATCAAGAGCCGCCTGAAAAAGGGCTCGATCGCGGTCGCCGCCGGCTTTCTCAACGATTTCTACGACCCGATGTCGCCCGACCCCAAGTCCCGCGACCGCAATCTCCACGTCGATTCCATCACGGTGATCGGGCCGATCGGCGTGCTGCCGGACGAGCTTCCCGAGGCCCATCGAAGGCTGTTCGCCAGGCCGCTTGCAGAGGATGCCGATGCGGATGCAAAGCTCGCTTACGTGGCTGGGGTCCTCAAGCCCGTCGCATCCAGAGCGTTTCGCCGCCGGGCGACCCAGGAAGAGATAGACGGACTCGTCGCCCTGTATGGCCACTCCCGTGAAAAGGGAGAGACATTCGAGCGATCGATCCAGTTGGCGATCTCGGCCATCCTCGTCTCTCCATCCTTCCTGTTTCGTATCGAGCGGGACCCGCCGCCGGGTGACGTGCGGGATCTCGACGACGTCGAACTGGCGACCCGCCTGTCCTACTTCCTCTGGAGCAGTCTTCCCGACGATCGGTTGTTCAAGGATGCCGCCCAGGGCCGCGTCCACACCGACGAGCAACTCGTGGCCGCGGCGAAACGACTGCTCGCGGACGACCGTTCCAGCAGACTCGTCGACACGTTCGTGACGCAGTGGCTGCAGCTGGGCAGCCTCCAGGATTTCAAGCCGGACCCGGGTCGGTTCCCCACGTTCGACGACGAGCTGCGGACCTGCATGCGTCAGGAGACGGAGGCCTTCTTCCGCTCCATCATCCGTGAGGACCGCAGCGTGCTTGAATGCCTCGACAGCGACTCGACGTTCGTCAACGGCCGCCTCGCGAAACATTACGGAATCGCCGGCGTGGAGGGGCCGGAGTTTCGTCGCGTGTCGGTGAATCCTAAGGAACGCGGTGGGCTTCTGGGGCAGGCCGCCATCCTCGCCGTGACCAGCAATCCCACGCGGACCAGCCCAGTCAAGCGGGGCAAGTGGATCCTCGAGAACCTCTTTGCAGCCCCACCGCCCGCGGCTCCTCCCAATGTCCCGGAACTCGAGGCCGGGAGCGATCAGCTCACTGGGACGCTCCGGGAACGCATGGAAAAGCACCGCGAGGACCCGAACTGTGCGAGCTGCCACCGCCTGATGGATCCGCTCGGATTCGGCCTCGAGACCTACGATGCCATCGGCGCCTGGCGAACCCACGACGGCGACGCGGAGGTGGACGCCACCGGCTCGCTCCCGGATGGCCGGCAGTTCGACGGGCCGTCCGGTCTGCGACGCGTCCTCAGGGACCGCGTCGACGAATTTCGCCGATGTTTTGCGGAAAAACTCATGACATACGCCCTCGGACGCGGATTGGAATACCATGATGCATGCGCAATTGAGCGGATCGCCGAGCGGGCGGCGGCCGAGGGGGACCACTTTTCGGTGTATGTCCGTGAAATCGTGCTGAGTCCGGCGTTTCGCAGAAGGGAGGGGATCAGGCCATGAACGACTTGAGTGCCACCTGTTCGAAACGGTTGCCGCGGCGGACTCTCCTGCGGGGAGCGGGCACGGCCATCGCCCTGCCACTTCTTGACGCCATGCTGCCCGCCGACGGCCCGTCCTCCGCCATGGCCGCGTCTCGTTCCGCACGGAAAGTCCGTATGGCGTTCCTCTACACGCCGAACGGAGTCCACATGCCCGACTGGACGCCTGCAACCGAGGGCTCGGGTTATCAGATGCCCTGGATCCTCGAGCCGCTGGCAGGCCTTCGGGAGAAATTCAGCATCCTGACGGGCCTTGCCCACAAGAAGGCCAACGCCAACGGCGACGGGCCCGGCGACCATGCAAGGGCGATGACGACGTTTCTCACGGGAGTGCAGGCCCGCAAGACCTCGGGCGCCGACATCCATGCGGGTACCTCGGTGGATCAGGTTGCCGCATCCAAGGCGGGCGGACGGACTCGTTTCGCATCGCTCGAAATCGGTGCGGAGGGAGGCGGTCGGTCGGGAAGCTGCGACTCGGGCTACAGTTGCGCCTACTCTTCGACGATTTCCTGGCGAAGCGAGACACAGCCCGTGCCCAAGGAGACCGACCCACGGCTGATCTTCGAGCGGCTCTTCGAGGATGGGAGGGCGTCGGAGACTGTGGAGGCCCGCGAGCGACGTCTGTCACAGACCAAGAGCATCCTCGATTTCGCCCTGGACGACGCCCGTCGGCTGGAGAAGTCGTTGGGGTCCGGGGACCGCCGCAAGCTGGACGAATATCTTTCGTCGATCCGCGAGATCGAGACCAGGATCGGGCGGGCAGGCCGCGTGGTCGACGACCGCGGCATGATGCAAAAGCCCGACGGCACGCCGGCCTCGTACGAGGATCATCTGCGACTTCTTGCGGACCTTCTCGTGCTCGCGTTCAAAACCGATTCGACGCGGATCGCCACGTTCGTCTTCGCGAACGAGGGAAGCAATCGGAGCTATGCCGACATCGACGTGCCCGAGGGTCATCACGACCTCTCCCATCACGGCAACGATCCGCTCAAGCACGAGAAGATCCGCCGGATCAACCGCTTTCACATCGAGCAATTCGCCTATTTCCTCGAGGGGCTCGAGAAATCCAGGGAGGGCGATCGCTCGCTGCTCGACGACTCGCTGATCGTGGTCGGCAGCTGTATCGGCGACGGCAACCGCCACGAGCACGAGGATCTGCCGGTCATCCTCGCCGGCGGTGGGGCGGGATCGCTCAGGCTCGGGAAGCACGTGGTTTATCCGTCGAAGACGCCGATGAGCAACCTGCACCTGGAACTGCTCGAACGCTTCGGGACGCCCGTCGAAACGCTGGGCGACAGCACGGGGCGCCTCGAGGGAATCTGATAGACGCCGGCCGTCAACCGCCGGTGACGTCCGTCTGGCGGTGACGTCCGTCAATCGGCGGCGATGGAATCAAGGAGGTCGAGGCCGACGGCCCGCTTAGCGGGCACCCATGCCGCCACGATCGTGACCCCCACGGCGGCGAGGAGGCTCGCGACGATGAACAACGGCCGAAACGACGCCCCGACCGGAAGCCCGGTCAGCGGTTGGCTGGCGATCTGGATGAACGCCGAGGTCGCGATGCCTCCGATCACGCCGATGACGCAGCCGGTCATCCCCAAAAGGATGCTCTCGATGAGCACGAGCCGCATGACCTGCCCGGAGGTCATACCGACCGTCCGGAGGAGCCCGAGCGTGCGACGTTTTTCCAGAACGCTCATCGTCACGGTGTTGGCAACACCGAGACTGCCCACAACGAATCCCAGCCCGAGGATCGACCATAGCGCCGAGACGACGCCCCCCACGATCCGGTCGAGGACAGCCACCACTTGCGTATACGATTGCACGATCATCTCGTGACGTTCGGCGATCTCGGCCAGCGGCTCCGCAAGCGAGTCGGCTCGACCTGGTTCCGCCGACACGAGCAACGCATCGACCGAATCCAAACCGAGCGATCGGCGTGCGAGCTGCCGATTCATGTAGATGGAGGAGCCGCCTCCCGTGTAATCGACGACGAGTGCGGCGAGCGTGACGTGGATCGTGCGGCCGAAGGCCGTCACGCTGATCTCATCTCCAACCTTCGCGCCCGTCCTTTTGGCGAGCACCGTGCCTGCCGCGACCGCGTCGCCCGCGAGAAGTCGGCGGAGCGCGTCCTCATCGACGCCGACCGGCTTGAGCGGGAGGGGGCCGTCGGCCGGCATGTCGCGACCGACGATGACGCAGCCCACGGTCGGCTCGTTTCCTGTCTGATGACGAGCCGCCTGGCCGACGGCGATGGCGATCGGCTCAGCCCGCCGAACTCCCGCGAGCGTGGCGACCTCCTCGTCGACCGGACCGGCTGCGGAGGCATTTTCCCTGCCGATGCCGAAGGCTCCTCCCCTGGTGAGCACCCAATCTGCCTTGAGCCCTTTGGCATACCAGCTGAGGACGTCGTCGACGTTGTCGCGGATGGCGTGGCCCAATGCCACCCCGTTGCTCACCGCGACGACGAGGACGCCCGTCGTGAGCGCGGTTCGTATCGGTTGTCGCAGGATCTGCTCGAGCGCGAGCCTCGCCTCAACGGGGAAACGATGGGGCACGAGGCGCGCGAGTCCCCGGGCGATCGGCGGCAGCACCACCGGAGTCGCCGCGATGAACGACACGGTCGTCGCGATTCCCGCGGGCACCGCCGCGCGAGGCGGCAGAATCCCGAGTGCCACCAATAACAGGACGCCCATGGCTACGGCCCACAGGGCGGCTGCGAACGCGATGAGCCGCCAGGAAAAGCCCTCGGACGGTGGCGTGGCCGCATGGGCGATGCCCTCGAGCAGGTCGACGCGTGCGGCCTTCCGCGAGGGCCACCAGGCTGCGGCGACCGCCACTCGCGGACCGACCAGGGCCGCCAGGGCGATCACGAACGGGCTGAAGGCAAGCTGCACATCGGGCGCGCGGATCGCCTGCGCGATGCCGGCCGACACGGGCCGCGCTGCCAGCAGTCCACCGACGACTCCCCCCACCGCCCCCGCCAGCCCGATCACCGCAGCCTCTGCCAGCAGCATCC
>JBJTBB010000184.1:0-2623 GCA_046091125.1 Planctomycetaceae bacterium | reverse complement strand
TTCGGCTACCACAGCGGCATCTGCGACTCGCCCGACATGACGAAATGGGTTCAGGTCGATCTCGGGAGTGCGCAGGGCATTCGTGAGGTGATCCTGAGGCCGTGTCACGACACGTTCAACGACATCGGTGCGGGTTTTGGTTTCCCACGGCTGTTCCGCGTGGACGTGTCGGACGACCCCGATTTCAAGATGGGGGTCACGTCCGTCGCGTCCCACGAGGGGGCCGACGTACCGAATCCCGGTGTCGAGGGCCAGGTGTTCGCCGCCGGAGTGACGGGGCGTTATGTGCGTATGACGGCCACGAAACTCGCGCCACGGCGAGACGACTTCATCTTCGCGATCGCCGAACTCGAGGTGGTTTCCCCGGAGGGCGTGAACATCGCCCGTGGCCGGGATGTGACGTCACTCGATTCGATCGAGGCCGCACCGCGCTGGTGCAGATCGAATCTCGTCGATGGGGAGTTCCCCGTTGATGCGGGCGATCCGAGCGTACGGCAGAAACTCGAGGCGGAGCGGCAGATACTTTTCGCAACGGCCGGGCCGGAGAAGACCAAAGCCTTGGAACGGGCGACGGCCGATCTTGCCGCAGTCAAAGAGGAGGAGGCCGCGCTGCCGCCCTTGCAGGTGTCGTTTGCTGTGGCGACGACGATTCGGGGCGGCAAGCCTCGCCCCATCCATGTGCTCTCGCGGGGCAACGTGCTCGCGCCGACCCACGAGGTGGGGCCGGGCGCGCTCTCGCTCGTCGAGGCGATCCCGGCGCGGTTCGACCTGCCGTCGGAGCACGCCGAAGGCGAACGACGGGGGGCGCTCGCTCGATGGCTGGCGGATCCGCGGAATCCATTGATATGGCGCAGCATCGTCAATCGGGTCTGGCACTACCATTTCGGACGTGGGATCGTGGCCACTCCGAGCGATTTCGGCCGCATGGGGTCAGCGCCTTCGCACCCGCTTCTGCTGGATTGGTTGGCGGCCGAGTTCCGTGACGGTGGCGGTTCGCTCAAGGCCTTGCACAGGCTCATCGTTACATCCGCCGCCTATCGCCAGTCCTCAACGTCACGGCCCGAGTCAGCCGCGATCGACTCAGAGAATGCACTGCTCTGGCGTCAGAACCGTCGGCGACTGGAGGCAGAGGCCGTGCGCGATTCGGTGCTCGCAGCCGCCGGCTCGCTGGACCTCACCATGGGTGGGCCAGGCTGGCAGGATTTCAAGATCGAACACCCGGCCCACTCGCCGCACTATCGCTACGACCTAGCCGATCCTGCGGACCGTTCGACGTGGCGTCGCGGGGTGTACCGGTTCATCGTCCGCAGCCAGACGCAGCCCTTCATGACGTGCCTCGACTGTGCCGACCCCTCGATGAGGGTCGAGAGGCGAAACGAGAGTCTCTCGGCGTTGCAGGCCCTCGCCATGTTGAACCATGGTTTCGTGGTGGTGCAGTGCCGGGAGTTCGCCGATCGGGTGACACGGGAGACTGGTGTCGACCCGGCCGCTCAGGTCAACAGGGCCTTCGAATTGGCCATCGGACGGCAGCCCGACGCCGAAGAGACGGCGGCCCTGCAGTCGATCGCCGAGCAGCACGGACTCGCCAATGCCTGCCGGACGATCCTGAACCTCAACGAGTTCTCCTTCGTGGATTGAATGGTCATGCATCCGCCCCGTCGTCTCTCGCGTCGTGAATGGCTGGCCGCCTCGGGCTGCGGATTCGGGTCGATGGCCTTTTCTGCGATCCTCGCCGATGAAGTCAGGGGAGCCGCTGCCGTGCGGCCGAGCCCGGGGCAGATCGGGACGCCCCGCGTGAAGAGGGTGGTGCAACTGTTCATGGCTGGTGCGGCGAGCCATATCGATCTGTTCGACTATAAGCCGGCGCTGGTTGAGCATCACGGCAAGCCGAGCGATTTCGGCGAGCCCGTTGAGGCGTTCCAAAATGGTCTCGGTCCCTGGCTCCGTCCGGTCTGGGGTTTCAGGCCGTTCGGTCAGTGTGGCAAATTGCTGTCCGACGTCGTCGCGCCGCTGGGTGACGTCGTGGATAGGATCGCCTTCATCCACAACATGGTGAGCCCCTCGGGTGTGCACTCGGCGGCCACGCTGCATCAGACGACCGGCTTCGTGTTGCCGGGTTTCCCTGGCTCGGGCTGCTGGGTGAGCTATGCGCTGGGTTCGGATAATGAGAATCTGCCGACGTTCGTGGTGCTGCCCGACCATCGGGGCTTCGGTTCCAATGGCGTGAAGATCTGGGTCTCCGGATTCCTGCCGGCCCACTACCGCGGGACGTGGATCCAGCCGGACATGGAGGATCCGATCGCCGATCTGCGTCAAAATCGTGCAGCCGGTGGCTTCATCACGCTGGAAGCCGATGCGGCCACGCGTGCGGTACTGGAGCGACTCAACCGCAGGCACGTGGCCACCCGTGATGGCGACAGCCGACTGGAGGGACGTATTGCGAGCTACGAGTTGGCGGCCCGCATGCAACTGGCGGCGCCTGAGTCCCTTGGACTCGACGACGAACCGGAGCACATCCTTCGGCTCTACTGGATCGACAGGGGGAGGTCGGGCTGGCCGGGTGAGATCAATGCCGAGGAGGAAAGCCATCACTTCGGGCTCCGCTGCCTCACGGCGCGGAGAC
>JBJTBB010000183.1:0-3386 GCA_046091125.1 Planctomycetaceae bacterium | reverse complement strand
ATGAGTGTCCCGCCCGACGCACACGATGTCGGCAGCGGTCGGCTGAACCTGCCGCTGGGGGCGGAGATGGTCGATCCACGCGCGGAGACGTGGGATCGAGTCGCAGCCACCAAGGAGGATCCTCATGCGTTGCAGCCGACTCACGGGCTCGATGTCGCTATGGTGCGTCGGCATCACGGCGTTGGTTTGCATCCAGTCAGAGACGTGGGCGGTCGAGAGTCTCGCCGATCTTGGCGGGACCTCCGAGATCGAGGCCAGGATCGCGGCTCTGGAGGGACGCGTCGCCGAGCTCGACGAGGATGGTTCCCGCATCCGTGCGAGTGGCGTGTCGTACCTGCCTGATGCCGACGACCACGGCTGCTCGGAGCGGTGCGGTCCATCGGTCGGACGCGACTTCCTCGCGGGCCGCTGCCGCACCGCTGGGTATTACGGCGGCGCGGAGATCATGTGGCTCAAGCCGTTTTCATCGGGCGTCACGCCCGTACTCGTCGATGCGTCTTCGGCTGATGAGTTTCTGCCAGGCTGGCGGCTTTGGGGGGGCTATCAGAACAGTGACGGCCTAGGCTGGCGGGTGAATTGGTGGCAGTGGGACCAGTCCTCGACCGGTGTCAGCGACTTGCCCTTCGACGAGCCGACGATCGTGGACACACGGATCGTGTTCCAGAAACTCGATCTGCTTGCCACTCAGATGGTCTCGTTTCGCCGGTGGGACCTGATGCTGCTCGGCGGCGTCACCTACGCTGGCAACCAGTTCGACTCCGGCATCAGTTCTACGATCGCCCCGGACTTCATCCGCGGCGAGGCCCGCTTCGACGGCTGGGGTCTCACGACCGGACTGCTCGCCTATCGTGACGTTCCCTGGCTCTCGGGTCTCACGGGCTACGGCGGCGTGCAGTGGTCGGGCATCTATGGCAACAGCGTCATCGGCGAGACCGACGGGGTGGATGTCAACAGGGTCGTGCTCAATGGATCGTTGCTCAACGTTCTGGAGCTCAAGGTTGGCACTCAGTACGAGCGGTGCATCGGCCACGGGGCGATTGGCTTCGTGTCGGCCGGCTTCGAGGCCCAGTCCTGGGCCGGCCTCGGGAGCCCGCTGTTCGGTGAGCTCTCCTTCCTCAACGGCAATAGTCTCGGGCTGGTCGGCTTCACGGTGGGCACCGGCATCCGGCGTTGATCGGCCCGTTGGGTCGATGGGTTGCAATGACCCAGCGACTTCCATCTCGGCGCTCGACGCGATGGGCCGAATGGTTCGTGCGGGTGGTGCGTATGGCGATCGATCGTCGTCATCGCATCGTGCAGACGACACGAAACCCCACGCTGTCGCCCTTGTCACTGGGGCGAAAGTGATAACGGCTCGAACTTCGCGCGACGTAGGCCGTATTGAGGAACGAGCCTCCACGGCATGTCCGCGTCGTGCCGTCGGCGGGGCCCATCGGGTCGACCACGACATCCTGTCCATACCCGCCGTACCAGTCACTGCACCACTCGTGACGTTGCCGTGCATGTCGAAAAGACCGAAACCGTTGGGATTCCTCGTGCCGACTGCGTGGGGGCGACACGATGCCTCGAGGGCCAATGGGAGATGGAGTGACCAATCGGACTCGCTGTACCGCGGGTCGTACGGCAGGAGTTTTTCCCCGCTGTTGTTGAAAATCCAGGCGTGATCGAGGGCATTGCGGCCGTCCTGGCCGGAGTGCCATAGGGTTTTCGTGCCGGCCCTGCAGGCGTACTCCCACTCCGCCTCGGTCGGCAGGCGATAGATTCGGCCGAGGGATCGTTCGTCGGGCAAATCCGACAGCCGTGTGCAAAAGTCAGTAGCCTCCGTCCATGTGACGTTTGTGACCGGACAATCCGTGTCTTTGATCTTGCTCGGTGGCTTGCTGACGACGGCGAGCCATCTACCGGGCCTATTGGCGGGACGATCCGGATTTCGACGTGGCGGCGACGAGCAAGGAGGCCCCCGATCTGCCGGCCCCAACGCTGGACGAGGCGACGATCCGTCGGCTCTGTCGCTTCGCCATCGCTGCCGGATTTCGCTGGCCCCCCGTTGGACCCCTCAGCGACCCGTACTCCAGGAGAGTCCCCCAATGAAAAGCTCCATCCTTTGGCTCGTCCGATTCCGCAAGTGCCGCGAAAAAGTCGCGAACCGGCACCATGGTCGCCTGACCGGCTGGGAAGGGCTGGAGCCGAGGATCGCGCTGGCGAACACGGTGGGCCTGATCAAGGACGGTGGCTCGTCCGCATTCGCCGGCTACACGCTTTTCGGCTCGTCGACCGCGCCGCGGCCGCACCTGATCGACAACGCCGGTAATCAGGTGCACGAGTGGACGAGTGCCTATCCGGCCACGTCGACCTACCTGCTCGAGGACGGACGCCTGCTGCGCAACTGCATCCTGCCCCGCTCGATGAAGGACTTCAACAATAACGGTGGAACCGGAAGGATCGAGATCCTCGATTGGGATGGCAACGTAACCTGGTTTTACGATCTTTCCAATTCGGGCTATCAGCTGCATCACGATGCGATCATGATGCCAACGGCAACATCCTCGCCATCGCTTGGGAGCGGCTGACGTCGGAGCAGGCCGTGTCGATGGGCCGCAATCCCGCCAATCTCAATCCCGCCGTCGACGGCGAGCTCTGCCGAACTACCTCGGGCCGCAAGGGATTCGCCGGCACCCCGAATTGATCGATCTGAATTACGTCCCCAAGGCAGCGGGTGCTGATACGCACATTGCCGACTGGGCACACTTCAATTCAATCGACTACAACGCGACGACCGACCAGGTGATGGTCTCGGTGCGTGAGTTCTGTGAAATCCGGATCGTCGATCACAGCACGACGACTGAACAGGCGGCGGGACACGACGGCGGCAACGACGGAGAGGGCGGCGATCTGCTGTGGCGTTACGGCAATAATCGTGCCTGGAATGGCGGATCGAGGCAGACACTTTACTGGCAGCACAATGCCCAGTGGATCACCTCCGACCTTCCGGACGCTGGAAACATCCTCGTCTACAACAACGGCTGGTTCCGCAACAACACGGGCCGGAGCTATTCCTCCGTGATGGAATTGCGGCAGTCGCCGAGCGCGTACGGTGTGGCCAGTGTGGAGTGGAGCTTCAGCGGCCCGCCCTCCTTCTTTTCGCCGATCGTTTCCGGAACCCAGAGGCTCCCGAACGGGAACACGCTGGTCGATGTCGGCGCGACCGGGACGCTGTTCGAGGTCACCGCATCGAAGCGCGTGGTCTGGCGCTACGTCAATCCCGACACGGTCGCCGGTCCCGTCAGGCAGGGTTCGGTGCCGGCGGCACTCAACGTGACCGGCACGCCAGGGGTACGGATGAACATCACATTCCGAGCGGTCCGATATGCTCCGACGTATTCCGG
>JBJTBB010000182.1:0-7902 GCA_046091125.1 Planctomycetaceae bacterium | reverse complement strand
GCGACACTCTTGGAAGTTCTCGGGATCGATTTCGAGCGAGAGTTGATCACGCCGATCGGTCGGCCGATGCGTCTTTCCGCGGGAAGACCAGACCCGAGGCTGCTCCTTGAAAAGGCCTGAATTCGACGAAAAATCATCATCGGGAGCAACCTTTGCGGGGGTCGGCCGTTGCAGACGGTCGGAAACGCGCTCTGGAAGCTCGTGAACCGTCTCCGGGGCGAAAACGCCGGGGGCACGGAGAGTCTGGTCGTTCGTTCCGGAGATGGAGATACCGACATGGCGACGGCAGCATATGGTGGGCGGCAAATCGCTTCACGACGAGGAGGGGACGCCTCGGGCCGCCGCATGGGCGTGATCGCGCTTGTGATCTTGGCGGCTGTCGTCGCGATGCTGGCTTGGGGAGCCTTCGCCGGATGGTTCACCCCGACGCCCAAGGAGGTCGGTGAGATTCGTGCCATGGTCGATCAGAAGGTCGTTGAGTACGGCCGCATGTCGCGCGGCGAGGTCCCGTACGACCCGACGGCCGACGACATGCGTCCCATGTTCGATCGGATGCGGGACATGCCTGAGACCGTTCGGGCACAGGTCGGTCCTGATATCGGTCGCTTCTTCATCGCCCGGGAAGGTGCAGTGGTCAACTCTTTTTTCAATCTTCCGCCGGATCAGCGCAAGGCCGAACTCGATCGACGCATCAAGGCGGAAGAGGCACGTCGCAAGGCCTGGGAGGCGGAGCGTGAGAGCCGGGGGGATGGCGGTGGTCCAGGCGGCAGGGGTGGCCCTCCCGGCGGACAGGCAGGTGGACCTCCAGGTGGGCCCCCCGGTAGCGGCGGCGGCCCTGGTGGCGGCGGCCCTGGTGGCGGCGGTGGGCCCGGTGGCCGCCGTGGCAGCGAAAGCGACCGAAACGCCTGGATGAAAAGGCGCATCGATTCCAGTAATCCCGAAGAGCGGGCCAGACGCACCGAATACCGAAGGCTCCGCGACGAACGTCGGCAGCAAATGGGGCTCGCTCCAGGCTGGGGACGCTGAGGCGGTCGCAGACGGGATTCGTCACACGACGAGCACGCTCTGCTCGAGCGTTCCGATGGATTCGATCCGGATCGTGACAACGTCTCCCGCCATGAGCGTGAATGGCGCATCTGGCACGATGCCCGTCCCGGTCAAAAGTACGACACCGTGTGGAAACGTCTGGCTCTTCCAGAGGTACCCGCGGAGGTCCTCGAATGATCGCTTGAGGTTGCCCAGAGACGTGCCACCCTCGAATGTGGTCATGCCGCCCCGGCTGATCGTGAGCGTTGCGCCCCAACTGCGAATTTCCCGCTCATCGGTCATGAGAAGGATCCACGGCCCCAGGCCACAGGAGCGGTCGTACACCTTCGCCTGGGGGAGGTAGAGCAGGTTCTCCCCCTCGATGTCTCGGGAACTCATGTCGTTGCCGATCGTGACGCCCACGATCCGGCCTCGTGCGTTCATGACGAGGGCGAGTTCGGGCTCCGGCACGCTCCAGGAGGCATCTCCCCGGATTCCCACGGCACCGCGATGGCCGACCGCCTTCTCGCCGACAGACTTGAAAAAGATCTCCGGGCGGTCGGCGTCGTAGACGCGGTCGTAGGCGGTGGCGCTGAAATCCGATTCCTCCATGCGGGCTGACCGGCTGCGCAGATAGGTCACGCCAGCGGCCCATATCTCCTGTCGTTCCACCGGCGCGAGCAGCGATACCGATTCGGGATGATGGACCGTCGTGCTCCTGTCCACCGCTTCGCCGACCGCGCGCATCGGATCGTCGGCGTCGAGGAGGGATGCGAGGCTGGGCACCCCTGCGGCCGTCAGGTCATGAATTCGTCCATCCGAATCGGCGGCACCGACCCGGGGGATGGCGTCCGATGGCAAGAGGAAGCGGCAGGGCTTCGGGATGGTTTGACACATGGGTTTCTCCGGCGGATGTGCCGATGGCGGGTGATGCAGTCGCCTGCGGACTATAAAGACATATCGCAGGAGGGCCAAATCGATGGCTCATGACACGGACATCTATCGGGTTGAAACGACGGCTTCGGGCCCAGCGGGCCTGCTGCCGCTGACCGATGCCATGCTGCGGGAGCGGCCGTCAGGCGATCTCTTCGGTCTCTCGCAGAACGTCGGCATGGGATGGCCGGCCGACCGATCGGCCGATCGGCAGTTCCTGGTGCTTTCAACGCTCGGTGGCATCCGTGCCCCTGACGGACGGCCGATTGCACTGGGATATCACACAGGCCACTGGGAAGTGGGCCTGCTTGTGGAGGAGGCCGCCACGGCGATCCGGGACTGCGGCGGTCTTCCCTTCGCTGGATTCTGCTCGGATCCGTGCGATGGCCGAACGCAGGGTACGACGGGCATGTTCGACAGCCTTCCGTATCGCAATGACGCGGCGATCGTGCTGAGAAGGCTCGCTCGTTCACTGCCGCTCGCCCGGGGTATCGTTGGAGTGGCGACATGCGACAAGGGACTGCCGGCCATGCTCATGGCGTTGGCGGGACTGCCTGACCTGCCCGCGGGAATCGTTCCCGGAGGTGTCACGCTTCCGCCGAAGGACGGTGAGGACGCTGGTCGCATCCAGACGATCGGTATTCGCTACGCCCATGGTCAGATCACGCTCGAGCAGGCCGCCGATCTCGGCTGCCGGGCCTGTGCGACGCCCGGGGGAGGCTGCCAGTTCCTCGGCACCGCCGCCACCACGCAGGTGGTGGCCGAGGCGCTCGGACTGACGCTTCCCCATGCGGCACTCGCCCCCAGTGGGCAGCCCGTCTGGCGGGATATGGCCGCTCGCACGGCGCGGGCCGTCGTCAGGCTCGCCGACGACGGCTTGACGACTCGCGACATTCTGACCGAACGCAGCTTCGCCAATGCGATCGCCGTTCATGCCGCCTTCGGTGGTTCGACGAATCTGCTCCTGCACGTGCCGGCCATCGCCCACGCAGCGGGTCTGCGCATACCCACGGTGGACGATTGGATCGCCGCGAGCCGGCGGGTGCCGCGTCTCGTGAGTGTGCTGCCCAACGGCCCGGTGCATCATCCGACGGTGCGAGTGTTTCTCGCGGGTGGCGTGCCCGAGGTGATGCTCCACCTCGATCGCTTGGGATTGCTTGACACCTCCGCCCGGACCCTCTCGGGCGGATCCATCGCCGACATGCTTGACGAGTGGGAAAGGAGCGAGCGAAGGCGACGCTTCCGCGACCGACTCGCCGAGGATACGATCGATCCGGACGACGTGATCCTGCCTCCAACGCGGGCACGTGAGAACGGACTGCCCGGCACGCTCGCCTGTCCGCGGGGCACCCTCGCCCCGGAGGGTTCCGTCGTGAAGGCAACCGCCCTCGATCGCCGTTCGTTCGACCCGGACGGCGTGTATCGGCACTGCGGGCCGGCCCGCATTTTTACGAGCGAAAAGACCGCGAGGGTCGCGATCAAGGGGGGGATGATCCGGGCGGGGGACGTGGTCGTGCTCGCCGGCATCGGGCCGATGGGCACGGGAATGGAGGAGACCTATCAGGTCACAAGCGCTCTCAAGCATCTGGCCGATGGGCACCGCATCGCGCTGGTGACGGATGCCCGATTCTCAGGCGTCTCCACGGGCGCGTGCATCGGACACGTTGGCCCCGAGGCACTTGCCGGCGGCCCGCTTGGCAGACTGGTGGAAGGCGACCTCGTCAGTATCGTGATCGATCCCCAAGAGGCCTCCGGATCGATCGACCTCGCCGGACATGGAGAGCAACGTTTCACGCCGGCGGCAGCTGCCAGGGAACTGGCTTCGCGTTCACGGCGGGCGGATCTCGCCGAGGATCCCCACCTACCCGACGACACCAGGCTCTGGGCGGCGTTGCAGGGAGTCAGTGGCGGGACGTGGTCCGGCTGTGTCTACGATTCGTCCCGAATCACGGCGGCGCTTCGACGGTAGCGAGTGTCGGAGGCCTGTCCTTCCGCTCTTTGCCGGCAAAGGTGTCGTCGTTGACGTGGTGGATCGAGCGGGCGTGCACCATCGTCTGTCCGAAGAAATTATCTGGCCGACGAACGGATGCCGTCTCGGAGCGGAGAAAGAAAGTCGATCGGTAGATCGGAGCGGCCTGCACTCACAAGATCCGCGATCGCCTCGCCAATAACCGATGCAAACTTGAAACCATGCCCCGAGAACCCGTCAGCGACGGTCACCCGCTCGTCGAGCGGGTGCAGGCCGACCACGAAATGGGCGTCTGGCGACATCGTGTACAGGCAGGCCGCGTGGTCGACGAGGTCGTGGCCGAGTGAGGGCATGTGGGCGTCGATCCAGCGGTCGATTGCCCGATGTTCCGAGGGGTCGATGGTCCGATCGATGGCGAGTGGATCGGTTATCACCGTTCCACCGGAATGACAGGCCACCTTGACCCCCCGATCGTCAAAGGAGGGCATGCCGTAGAAGAATCCTTCTGGGGTGTCGAAACCGAAACAGGGAAGGTCGTGTCCATCGAAGGCCGGTGCCACCGCTCCAGTCACCCCGCGGGTGTTCACCACCTTGGGGCCCGCAGCGGGCGGCCGCAGCCAAAAGAGCGACTTCCGCAAGACTCGCAGGGACAGACCGGGAATGCCGAGGATGCCGTCGGCCCACGCTCCCGGGCAGAGCACGATCCTGTCGGCGGCGAATCGGCCGAGGTTCGTTTCCACTGCCGGATGCTTGTCGCCGATTCCACAGCCGACCACGGTGATGTTCTCCATGAGCGTCGCTCCTGCCGAGCGGGCTCCCGCCACATGGGCCCTTACGCACTGCTCCACGAAAAGCGTTCCGGCCTGCGACTCGAAGAGGGCGGTCCAGCCTGCGGGAATCCGGAAACTCGGCCATCGCCGCGAGGCTTCCGTCGGAGAGAGCGTTTCAATCGGCAAGGCGTGCTCGCGGGCGGAGCGGTCCGTGCCTGCGATCACTTCCCCGTCAGCCGGACCGGCGAGCAGCAGTCCCGTCCTTGCGAGGAGCCGGCGGCCTGAGTCCATCGCGAGGTCGTCCCAAAGCGTGAACGCACGCCGGAGCAGTGGAACGTAGTCGGGATGTTCGAAGTAGGCGAGTCGAATCAACCGTGTGTGCCCGTGGGAACTTCCCCGCTGGTGGGGCGGCGAAAAGCGGTCCATCGCGAGCACGCGGCCGCCTCGCCGGGCGATGTGATAGGCGGCGGCTGAACCGATGCCGCCAAGGCCCACGACGATGACGTCGTAGCCGGTCATCGTGGTTCCAGTGAACTCGCTGCGGTCTGGCCGTCGCTGGCCACGATCGCCGAGACATCGATCAAGTGGAGTTGTCTCCCCAGTCCTCCAGCCGCGGAATCGCCGACGGGAGAATCGACGCACACGAGCTTGCCATCCCGGCTCGAACGAGGATGCGTGTCGCATCGCCATTCGCCCGAGTAGGCGGGTGGGCTCTCGAAATGTCCCAGCGGTACTCTCCGGCCACTCGTCGTGTCGTAGAGGTAGGGATGCTGCAGCCGGTCACGGTCGGGATAGGTGTCGTTGAGGATCCAGCGAGGTCGGATCGGAGTCGTGGATCGCTCCGGTGTGGCCGTCCCGCTACGAGCTGTCAAACGGTTCGGGATCGGCAGGTAGGTGCAGTGTCCGTTGGTCGTCATGACGCCGCTCCCGACTTCCTCGATTTCGCGGCTGCGATCACGAAAGAGCCAGTAGCCGTCGTGGCGACCCTCTGGTCTCGTCCAGGCCAGGATGTGACTGGGGTCTCGCCAGATGAAATGCGACGTGTGGCCACCGGGGTCGAGCACGTAGGGGTGACTTCCATCCAGATCAGTCGTGATCATGCGCGTCGACCAACGGCCACCCGGCGTGCCCCAGCGATGCAGAAACTCCAGCCGTGTCGAATCGGTGTTGACGAGGAGGTGATTGAACCAGTGGAAGGCGTCGAGGAAAGAATCCTGGGGATCGAACAGGACGATGTCGGCCAGCGAGATGATCAATCGCGGCTCACCGCCATCCAGATCGATCGCCCAGATGCCACCGTCGGCGGGGGCCCGCACGTCCCCGTTCGAAGGTGCCGCTGCGGCGTAGCCGTAGCCCGGGCGCATCCGTTGGAGACGGCCGAAGTCGATCCCAAATGCGCGTCGCCCGTCGGGCGCGATCGTGTAGATGGGGCGCGAGAGGGTCCGCCTGTTTCCGGTCGCGACGTCCAGCACGTGGCAGACGAATCGCTCGCCGTCGCGGTCGTTCCAAACGACTTCGTCGCGGCTGCCCGGCCGCCACTGGAGCATGCAGCCCTGTTGCCAGCCCCAGGCGGAGCTCTCGCCGAATTCGACCCAGCGATCCCCTTCGGCGAGATCGACGAAGCCGACCCGCACGACGTCGACTGGACGTGGGCTTCGGTGCTCGAAGCCGACCTGCATCGAGAGAAGCCGCCTGGAATCCTGGTCAAACTGCAGTTTGTCGTAGTAACCGAACCAATGGTGACCGGGGCCGCGGGTCACGATCCTCACCGGCGGGATTGCTTCATCCCCAGCGGCACGAGCACTGCGGGGCGACGAGCACCAGGCGCCCGCGAGCAGCATCGTCTCCATCCATGTCCGTCTGGAGAAACAGTGCCGTTTCATGTTCACCGCTCCTGCCCCGGAATGGCGATCGTCGGTCGATGCTCGGGAAAATCGCGTTCGTAGCGGGCAAGCAGGGAAGGGATGTCTGACGGGACGACGTAGACCGCGCCCCGAATCGTGAGCGTCTCGCCGGGGTGGAGTCCGCCGAGGCGGAAGTCGGCATGCAGGCAGCGAGCGACGCCCTGAAAGAGTTCCTGGTAGGGCTCCCAGGCCGTCGCGAACACGAGGGAGTCGTCGGCGCTCATGCAGCCGATCAATCCATTGGTGGGCACGAGAGTACTCAGAGGCCGCGGATTGACGTCGGTTCGGGGCACGTGTGGGGGGCACCAGACCTGTCCGGGTACATAACGTGCTTCCTTCGCCCAATCCCGCGTCGGCATGCGTGTGAGCCGACCGTCAAGAAAGATGAAACACTTGGGCAGATAGTCGTCGAGGTCATCGCCTCCGGGGTCGAAGCCGGTGAAGACCGCAAGTCGCGGGCAGGCCTGTGCCCAGTGCGCCACAGATCGCCGTGATGTGGGATTGCGAGCGGTCAGTCGGAAGTCGACCTGGTCGTCACGGGCGGTGATCAGGTGATCGACGACGACGCCGTCGGCGAGCGTATCACGGAGGGTTAGCGTGCGTCGGTCGTCAGCCCGCGACAGGATCTCCGACCGATGGGGGATCACCGTATGGGCCACCCAGTCGGCATCCGTTGAGCCGGCCCGGCAATAGGCTTCGAGGTAGTTGATGCGGATGACGCCGCCCGGCAGCCGGGGACCACGGATGTCGAGCCAGTGTCCGTCGCGATCCAGCGTCAGTCCGGCAGCATCGGCGGCCGGAACTGCGAGCGGCTGAAACGCCACGAGACATGCCATTGCGACGAGTATCATCCGCATGAAACACACTCCTGTGACGCGTCGAAAAGTGTAGCATCTGTTCACGTCACCCAGGCGAGTTGGTCCTGACGGCGAAGGAGCTCGCGATCGGCTTGAGGGAGATGGTAGCTCGCATCCCCGGGGAATGGTGACGTGGTTCGATCGTTTGCGTCGCGTGCGGTGAGACTCGTTTCGGCGACGATCCTCGCGTCGTCGCTGAGCCGACAAAGTCATCAGGGCGTGAAATGGGCTTGGCGAACGCTTCGATCTCGTCCACTCCGGACTTCTGGTCAGCAGCCACACGCAGTGTTGCCGGCCTTGGAGTTTCGACGAAGTGAGTATCGGACGGACTGCAACCGCTCAGCGACGACGCGAGGAGCGTCGCCGACACGCGTCTCACCGCACGCGACGCACACGATCGACCCACGGCACCATTCCCCGGGGATGCGAGCTACCATCTCCCT
>JBJTBB010000181.1:0-4004 GCA_046091125.1 Planctomycetaceae bacterium | reverse complement strand
GGCCAAACCACCGTCGAATCGTCGCCCTGGGCTCGCATCCGTCTTACGACTTCCTGGCACGGGAATACCTCCGCTGTATGCGGTCCGAGACGGGGATCGTCAGCGAACCGTTCCGATGAACCGATCGACCATTCTCCTCCTCGAAAGCAGACCTGAAAGCCGCTCACGATGCCCAGACCGGACCCTCTGTTGACGAGGTCAACGCGACAGGGGTCCTGGCTGGCTGGGCGGAAGTCTGGCATCTCCTTCCCAGTCGCTCAACATCGATATCTGACGATCCAGCACATGCGGAGACCCAAAAATGATCGATCCCGACCGGGAAGCCGCAAGAAACCCGACGACGGCAAGCACGAGCAGGATGACCGCCTGGCCCGCCTCCGCATCGCCGAGCCTGTGGTCGAGCAGGGTCCAGGCGATGCAGAGGCCGGCCGATAGAAGGAGGCACCCCAACAGGGACCACTGCCCCACTCCGCGCGTTTCCCCTACTGGTGCGATCATCCATGCGACCACGAGCGGCCAGATAGCGATCGCCGCATAGCCCCCGATGACACGGTGCGCGATCCTGGTGGTCGACGACCGCAAACGGAGCTGTGACCGGACATCCGTCAATCGCCGCCAGGAGGTAGCGCCCGATCGTCCCGTGCCGATCGTGACCATCGGTACCGAAAGGCCGACGAGAACGAATCCGCCGGCAAGTGCGTGGATTTCCGGTCTGAAAGGTTCGTGCACCAACCATCCTGCCATCGATACGAGCGACGCGACCATGGCTGTCTGAGCGAGGACTCGTCGGAACCCTCCCTGCGGAGGCAAGGCTCCCAGCCACGGGGACGCCGGCGCGATCCGTGCGAGAGGCAGCGTTGCCGGGAATCCAATCGCTAGGCCCAGCACCACGAGCATGACGGAAACCCACGTCATTCCAGCCACCATCAGGTTCGGCATAATCGCTGCAGCAGTCACCGCGGCGGCCGGTGGAACGAGGGCGGCAGAAATGGCGTCGGCCGACGAGACGCCAAGACGACGACACATGACGCAGAAGAGCACCGTAACGATCGCCGGCGTAACGGCAAGCATCGCCTTCGACAGACTGATGGTTGCCGCATCGAGCATGCCGTTGGCATGGATCACCAAAAGGAACCCGGGCGTGCCCATCGCAGCGGCACTGCCATTGCATGCCGCCAGCACCAATGGACAGGTGGCCACAAACGCGGCGATTGGCAGCCAGCCTCTGATGCAATCCCGACAATTCGAGAAGAACGCACGAGACTCAGTCGTGTCGCCAACCGCCGTCAGAGCGGCCACGCACAGAGTGGCAGCCAGGAGCACGCCTTCCCAATCTTGGCCCACGCGATCGATCGCACCACCGAGACCCACGACCGACAGAACCGACAACAAACATGCGACCGCGATGGAGAGAATCACCGCGGGCCGCCGTGGTGCAAATCGCAGCGTCGCCAGGGTGTGGGCCGCGAAGCGTCCGACGAATGACACGCGGCCGCCACTGATTTCCCGGACCCCATGTTCGGGCAAAGGCTCATCCCCCGATTACGACCGATCGGCACTCCGGCCAAGGCGGGGCCGCAGCCGCCCCTGTACGCCCACCGGCAGACCAAGAATCCGCAGAAACCCCTCGGCATCCGTCTGGTCGTAGGTTCCGCCGCCTTCCATCGACGCAATCGCCTCGTCGTACAGGCTCTGGGAACTCTCTCGACTGCGCACCATCACGTTGCCCTTGTAGAGGCCGAAATCGACGGATCCGGTGACGGGCTAGAGCGTTTCCCGACTCAAGGCCAGCACCGCATCCATCTTCGCGGCGTACCAGAAACCCTAATACACCGCCTCTGCGACGACCGGACTGAGCGTGTCCCGAAGATGCACGAGGTCCCGATCCAGGGTCATCTGTTCGACAAGCCTGTGTGCCTCGTACAGCAGCGTCATGCCGGGCGCCTCGTAGACCCCTCGGCTCTTCATGCCGACGAGACGATTCTCGACGATGTCGATCCGACCGATGCCGTTTCGCCCCCCGATCTCGTTGAGGGCGAGCACGAGTTCGTGGGCCGCGAGGCGCCGACCGTCCACAGCCACCGGCATTCCTTTTTCAAAATCGATCCGGACTGTCTCGACGGCGTCAGGCGACTCCTGCGGCGACACGGTCATGCCAAAGTCCACGAGTCCCAATCCATCGGTGCCGAGATCTTCGAGCAGACCCGCTTCGTAACTGGTGTGGAGACAATTCTCGTCGGAGCTGTAGGGCTTCGCCTTCGACGCCTTTACGGGAATTCCCCGCGAATCGCAGAACTCGATGAGTTCCTTGCGACCCGGAAACCGTTCGCGGAACGCCGCGATGCGCCACGGGGCAAGGACCTCGATTGCAGGATCGAGCGCAACGGCCGCGAGCTGGAATCGGCACTGGTCGTTCCCCTTGCCGGTCGCGCCGTGCGCGAACACACCCGCCCCACGTTCACGGGCGATTTCAACGCAGACCTTACTGATGAGCGGCCGGGCAATCGACGTTCCCAAGAGGTACGAGCCCTCGTAGCGGGCCTGCCACTGCATGACCGGAAAAGCGAAGTCACGACAAAGTTCCTCGCGGACATCGACGAGCAGCGATTCCACAGCACCGCAGTCGGTCGCCTTTCGCATGGTCGCCTGCCGATCCTCGCAGGGCTGCCCCAGGTCGACGTAGACGGCGATCACGTCATAGCCCTGTTCGATCAGCCAGCCCAGGATGACGCTCGTGTCGAGTCCGCCCGAGTAGGCCAGAACGCATTTGCCTTTTCGCTGCATGTCATCAACCCCTTATCCAGGCCCCCGTGGAGTGTCGGAAAACCACCTGCGTCAGACTTCCTGGACCATGGCCATGTTGTGTCCGCCCGACCCGAATCCGATGCCGGCCACGAGCACGATCCTGTCACCTTTCGCCAGCCTTCCGCGGGAGCGACCCCAGGAGCTGACGTGTTCGAGCATGTGATTGAGGTCGCACGAGGGCGGCGTCTGCAGGGGCGTCACACCCCAGTAGAGCGCCATCTGTCGGAGTGTCGACGGACTGTCGCTCATCCCCACCGTGGGAACCGAACCGCGGCGTTTGGATCGGGCGATCGCGGTCACACCCGTCTTGCTCGCCACGACGAACAGCTTGGCATCGATCGCCGTCGCGATTCGGCTGGCGCCTTCGACCACGGCCTGCGTGATGGGGTGGAGCCCCTCCACGAGCGACTCCGGTTCGGGCACGTAGACATTGGCGGCTCCCCGGGCGGCACCATCGAAAACCACCTTCCGGCGATCTTCGAGGTACTGCCTCTCGGTGGCACTGGCAATTCGCCGCATCATCTCCACGACCAGCGCCGGGTGGTCTCCGATGGCCGTTTCACCCGACAGCATGCAGGCATCGGCACCATCGAGGATCGCGTTGGCGACGTCGGTCGTCTCGGCCCTCGTGGGCCGCCTGGAGTGCTGCATGCTGTCGAGCATCTTGGTCGCCACGATCACCGGCTTCTGGAATCGCTGGCATGTGCGGATGATCTGTTTTTGAACCATCGGCATGGTGGCCACGTCGATCTCGACGCCCAGATCGCCACGGGCCACCATCACCGCGTCAGCCGCCTCCACGATGCCCGGCAGGTTGTCGATCGCCTCCCGCTTCTCGATCTTGGCGACCACGCGGGCTGCGGAGCCTCTGGTCCGGAGCAGCTCCTTGAGCAACTTCACCTCAACCGCCGACCGAACAAACGAAAGGCTCACGAAATCAGCGCCGACCCGTGCCGCCCATTCCGCATGCTGCCAGTCGGACTGGCTCATGGCCGGCACCGATAGCCTGACGCCCGGCAGGTTCACTCCCTGCCGGCTGCGAACCGTGCCGCCCTGAACGACCCGGCATCGCACGAACGTCGGCGTCCGCTCCTCGACGATGAGGCTGATCGTGCCGTCGGTGAGCATGACCGAGTCACCGATGGTCAGTTCGTCCACGAGCCGCTCGTACGAGGTGACGAACTCATCGGGACGGCCGC
>JBJTBB010000180.1:0-5797 GCA_046091125.1 Planctomycetaceae bacterium | reverse complement strand
GGACTCGATGATCAGACACTGCGGGACTTCTTCGCCTACCTGCGGATCCGCCAGCCGATCACGAGGTGAGAGCCCATGAGTTCCGCATGGAGAGCCCTGAGCATCGCCTGTGCCGCAGCCTGGCTGCCGGCATCTGGCCGCGCAGCCGATGCGGCCGCACCGGCCATCCCCGTGCTCCTCGACATGACGGATTGGTCGGCGGCCGATCGGGAGATCGCCTCGGATGGGCCGCTCGCTCTGTGGCGATTCGAGGAGGCGAGTGGGGACAGGACGGTCATCGCGGCGGTCTTCGAGTCGTCGGCAACCGCCGACACCGATGAGGCCATCCCGACGAAAGGCGTGGCTTGCCGCATCGAGGGCGCCCCGGTTCTCGGCGAACCGGGGCCGAAGCCCCCGCGGCATCCTGATTGCCGTCCTGACAATCGCGCGGCGCTGTACGGCGGCGGTCGCGGCTTCCTCTCGCTCGGCCCTGCCCCCGACTTCGAGTTCTCGCGGTTTCGCTTCGGTGTCGGCGACTCGATCACGCTCGAGGCCTGGGTGCATCCTTTCGATGTGCCCGAGGGCCGTCAGGTCTACATCATCGGGAAGGGACGCACGGGCCGACCCGGCCAGGCGACCGACAACCAGAACTGGGCGCTTCGCCTCACCGGGAGCAAGGGGCTCGCCCTGCCGAGTTTTCTTTTTCGCGGTGCGACCGGAGCCTTCCACCGATGGACCGCCGCGGAGGGCATCGAGCCCAGCTCCGGATGGCACCATGTCGCCGTGAGCTACACGTTCGGCCGTCAGGATTCACTCATCGCGTTCGTGGATGGACGCCAGATCAGTGGCAGTTGGGATCTGGGCGGCGCATCCGATGCAGCGCCCGTGCAGGACGACGACGAGGTCTGGGTCGGCTCGTCCTTGGGGGGAGGCGAGGCGAGCACGTTTCCAGGCATGCTCGACAGCGTCGCCGTCCATCGTCGGATCATCCCGCCTGCCCGAATCGCCGCCCGACATCATTTGGATGGTTCGGTGCCGATCTCCACGGAGGAAACGCTCGTCGATGTGCCGGAGGGCAGGGTGCTCTTCGAGGTGATCGAGCGCGTGCCGGATGGCAATGGGTTCGCCTTCACTCCGCGAGAGCCGACGGAAAACTTCACCGGCGACGTGTTCGCCCTCCCCCGCCTGCCGCTGCGATACGACGAGCAGGGGCTGCGCAACGACCGGACCAACCCATTCATCGTCCGTGCCCGCTGCCGATTCGTCATGCCGCCCGGTCCTCAGCAACTCACGATCCGTACTCGCGGCGCGGCGAGGATCCACGTCGACGGGACGATCCTCGCCGAACTGCCCCCACCGTCCCAACGCACCGACGGCCACGAAAATATGTTCGAGCCTGACCGGTCGGGGCCGGCGGGTATTCGTTTCGTCCAAGTCGGAGACCAGGCGAGGGTTCTCACGCTCGCCGGGGATGGAGGCATGCACGAGCTTCGTGTCGATGTCCGTGTCGGGGGAAAGGGACGACGGCCGGAGACCGGTGAATTCTCGGCCAGCCTCGGGGCTCCCGAAACCGTTCCGCGGCTCATCACGACCACAGGGCCGGCCGCACCGCTCACCGACGCCGGTTGGGCTGCCGTTACGGATGCCATCGAGTTGGATTTCACGCAGCGCGACACGCTGGCCCGACGAAAGGCCGCCGCCTCACAGGATGCCGATTGGCAGCGCCGTCATGAACGCGCCCGTCGATTCATCGCTTCACTCCCCCCGCTTGAACCGCCGACACCGCCAGAGTCCGACCGAAGCGTGACAAGCCCGGTCGACCGGTTCTGGATCGCTGGCCTACTGGCCGATGGCAAGCAGCCGCCCGAAACGATCGATGATGCGGCTTTCATCCGACGATTGTCTCTCGACGTGCGAGGGGTGATTCCGACGTCATCTGAGGTTGTGACGTTTCTGGGTGATCGCCGCAGCGATCGTCGTCAGCGGCTCGTCGATACCTTTCTCGCCGATCCACGCTGGGCCGACCACTGGGTCGGCTACTGGCAGGACGTACTGGCCGAGAATCCGAATCTCGTCAATCCCACGCTCAACAACACCGGGCCCTTTCGATTCTGGATCCACGAGGCGTTCCTCGACCGCAAAACGATGGATCGGTTCGTGACCGAACTGGTTCGCATGCAGGGCAGCACCCATTTCGGCGGCCCCGGCGGGTTTGCGCTGGCGACCGAGAACGACGTCCCGATGGCGGCGAAGGCCCACGTGCTCAGCCGCGCCTTCATGGCGATGGAGATGAATTGCGCCCGCTGCCACGATGCCCCCAGTCACCCATTCTTGCAGCAGGACCTCTTCGGATTGGCGGCCATGCTCGGCCGGGAGCCGCAGACGGTTCCCCCAAGTAGCAGCGTGCCCGGCGGCCCAAATCGCCTGTCGAGCCTTTCGATCACGGTCTCGCTTGCGCCAGGAACCTCGGTGAGCCCATCCTGGCCCTTCGAGACCATCGTTCCTCGCGACGTTTCTCTCACCGATGTTCGAGCGGCGGACGACACTCGCGACGTTGTGGCCGCCCTGTTCACGGCGCCTGAAAACAGACGATTCCCGCAGGTGATCGTCAACCGACTTTGGCAGCGATATTTCGGCGTCGGTATCGTGCCAAACCTCGATGACTGGGAATCGGCGACGCCCTCCGACCCGGATCTGCTCGAGTGGCTGGCCCGTCAGCTCGTCGCTCATGACTACTCGATTGGGCACGTGGCGAGGCTCATCCTCACGTCCGAGGCGTATGCGGCCGAGCGTTCGCCGCGCCGCATGTCGGCCGAACAGTTGGCGGACTCGGTGCTGGTCGCCTGCGGCAAGTCCTACGACGTCGAGCCGATGAACATCGACGTGGATACCAGCCGGCCGACCACGCTCTCACTGAACCTTGGCACGCCCGCCCGGGCCTGGCAGTTCGCGGCGCTCGGCAACGAGCGGGACCGCCCGAGCCTCTCGCTCCCCTTTGCCCAGAACGTCGTCACGATGATGGAGGCCTTCGGATGGCGAGGTGAACGACAGAATCCCGTCAGCGTTCGTGAGGCCGAGTCGACACCTCTTCAGCCGGCCATTCTCGCCAACGGCGCGTTCCTGAAGCGTGCGTGTCAGCTCTCGGACGATGGTGGATTCACGATCCTGGTGACGGATGGTCGCCCGCTCGTGGAAGTGGTCGATGAATTGTTTCTGCGGATTCTCTCCCGCTTGCCGAATGCTCACGAGCGAAAGCTCGCGATGGAATTGCTCGCCGCGGGTTATGCAGACCGAGTCGTCCAGGGGGCGAGTCCCGCGATGTCGCCAGAGCGGCCCGTCGGAGTGACCTGGTCCAACCACCTCTCCGACGAGGCCAACCAGGCCAAGATTGCACTGGCTCGGATCGCGGCCATGGGCGATCCTCCGACGAACAGGCTCGACCCAGATTGGCGTGAACGCGCCGAAGACCTCATCTGGACGCTCTACAACCTGCCGGAATTCATCTTTGTGCCCTGATGCTAGCGTTGGGCGAAGCCGCCAACAGGCCGACGTTGCCGATGGGGAGTGAGCACTGGGTATGATCCGTCGAGTTGGCTCAAGTCGCAGGCGCCTCAACGCAGGAACTGACATGGCACGTGCCATTCTTCCCCGTCGACTCCTACTGGCCGCCGCAGCCACGACCGCGACGGCAGCACGCCTCGCCAAGAGCGATCACGTGCGATCTATCCCGATGGGCCGGGCCGAACATTGCATCTTCATCTGGCTCGGCGGCGGGGCCTGTCAAATCGACACCTGGGACCCCAAGGCCATGGGTGATCCCGCCAACCGAAAAGCCGGCAGCGCGTACGAGTCGATTCCGACCGCGATCCAAGGCGTCCGTATCTGTCAACACCTCAATGCGTGTGCGGCGATCCTCGATCGATTCGTGGTGATCCGCACGATTCATCACGACGTGATCGACGAGCATGCTCGCGCGACCAATCAGGTCCACACCGGCCGCCCCACCGCAGGCACGATCGTGTATCCGTCCATCGGCTCGGCCGTCGCCGTCGCCAGGGGACCGCTCGACGACCGCCTCCCGCCGTACGTGCTGATCGGTTTTCCGAACGTCACCCGTGGCCCCGGAATCCTGGGAGCGAGGGGTGGATACGTCTATCTCACCGACACGACCGTCGGTCCGGCCGGCTTCGCCCGCCAGCCGGAAGTGACGGAGGCCAGGCAGCGACGACGTGACGAACTGATCGAATCGATGCGGAGGGGGACTAGAGACGACTCAGCGCTGCCCCAGGTCGTACGGGATTACGATCTTGCCGCCCGGCAGGCCGCCAGGATGGCGGGGCCCGGTTTCATGGACATCTTTCGGCTCGAAAAGGAGGCCGATGGCATGCGCGAGGCCTATGGCGGCGAGTTCGGCCAGCGACTGCTTCTCTCCCGAAGACTCGTCGAGCGTGGGGTCCGATTCGTCGAGGTCTCACACAACCTGGGCTTCATCAACGGCACCGGTTGGGATACCCACAATTCCGGCCAATTGAAGCAGCATCTTCTGATCCAGGAGCTCGATCGCGGGCTCGCGGCACTCGTCCGGGACCTCGAAACCCGAGGCCTTCTTGATCGTACGGTCATCGCGCTGGGCACGGAGTTCGGAAGACCGGCCGGTTTCGACGGCGGTGGTGGCAGGGGACATCACTCGAAGTGCTTCAGCCTCGCACTCGCCGGCGGTGGGCTCCGGACCGGCGTCGCGATCGGCACGAGCGACGAGAGCGGCATGGCGATCGTCGACGAACCGGTGTCGATCCCGGACTATCACGCCACGATTCACGCCGCTCTCGGAACGGATCCTGCGATGGAATTCTTCGATGGTGACCGTCCGGTGCCGATCACCGACGGTGGCAGACCGATCGCCCGCCTGTTCGCGACTGATTCAAGCCAACCCCGTTCTTTCTGAGACGAGTACGGCTGTCGAACCGACGATCGACAGCTCGCGGATCAACCCTAGCGGGACCCCGTCGACTCATCGGACCGGGCGGAGGCCGGATCCTTCCGACCGAGTGCGGCATCATACCGCCAATTCTTCAGGAACGACACGAGATCGGCCATCTCCGGCACTCCGATGACGCGCTCGAGTCCTGTCGGCATCAGCGAGGCGCCGGTCGACTGCAGGGATTCGATGTCACTCCGCGCGAGCGTGGCCTCGATGCCGTCCGGCTGCCGAAGCGTCACCGACGCCCCTGTCTCCGCGGCCACCAGACCGGTCACAACACGTCCATCGGTCAGGATCGCGGAGTAAGCGAACGAGTTGGAGTCGATGGCGCGATTGGGATCGAGAATGTCCGTGAGGTATTGAGCCGGTTCCTTGACGCGCGAATCCGAAATGTCCGGCCCTACGTTCACCCCGATGTCACCGACCCGGTGACATCCGGCGCACTGCCGCGTGAAGATCAGCCTCCCCCGGTGCGGATCGCCGGCGAGCGCCAGCGCGGCTCGGTAGCGCTCGATGACCTCGAGGCGGTCGGCCGGAGCGGCCGCCGCCACGAGCGCCTCGACTCTTCCGCGGTCCGAAGCGGGCACGATCGCCGCGAGCCGCTTCCACTGGTCGGCAGACAATTGCGTTGCGGGCACGTTTCCCGACTCGAGGGCCTCGAGCAACCGGCCCGCGCGCCTCGGGCCACCAAGGACCGCTGCCGTCGCTGCCCGGCCGAGCTGCGGCGTATGCGACCTGGAATCCTCCATGAGCCAGTCTGCGACCGCCGGCTCGTCGAATCGAATTGCAGCTGCGTTCGCCGCGAGCCGGATCTATTGCTCGGTGCCAGACGATAGG